>NZ_JAYGHM010000012.1:38637-56784 GCF_034931125.1 Rivularia sp. UHCC 0363
CCTTTAACCTTTAACCTTTGACCTTTAACCTTTAACCTTAATTAGTCCTAACTCTTTTAGTCGTATTGACTTTCAAAAAAGTTAACTAACCAATCTTTGACGCTGTGGGTTGCTCTACAGTCATCTTCGTTGTAACGTTTGATGATTTCTAATAAAGCGCGATCGCCAGTTTTCAACCATTTATCGTACCAGTAAATACACTTAGCACCGCTGGCTTCTGGGTCACGCCATTTAAATCCCAACCACCGAGCAATTGCTTTTAATGCGTAACTTTCTACTGGTAATGTAACTGTAGCTGTTAATTGTTCGTAGATATCCACGAATCGATTCAAGACTGGTAATACCTTTTTGGAGGGGGTACGGTGAGTTTTTGCTAGTCGCTGAACTGTGTCGAATTCGTAAACGCAAAAATGATAAATTGGTGCGTCGGGATATTGCCATACTAAATCTAAAAATTGCTGCCAAATTATTTTTTCTTCGTCTGGCTTTTCTGCTAAGAAAGAATAAAATTGTTCGGTGTCGTGTTCTCTATCAACGACTAAAACCCCTAATAAATAATTTAAATTCAAATCTGGCTGCGCTTCTATATCAAAATAAAGTTCTATGGGGGCTGTATAAGTAACAGTTTCGTATACTAATGGGTCAATTTCTATAATTGTGGGATATTGAATTGATGGTTTCAGCAAGGACTGATGTATTGTTGAAAGTTCCTCGGTTATCGTTTGTTCAACTAACGCTTGTGGTAAAAACAGCGGACGATCTTCCAGTAAAGATTTTCCCTGCAAAACAACTTGAGTCGCAACTTGACGATCAAAACCGGGTAAGTCTTCTAATTCTGAAGGATTAGTTCGAGCAAGGGTTTCTAAAGTTGTAATATCAAGGGTTTTTAACCAATCGTAACGACCTGGAGTTACTCCCGGTACCAGGGAAAGATGTTTTAGACTTGAAGCGGTTTGATGACAACTGCTGTACCAATTGCAAAGACTGCACTTTTGACGCGAAATAAATACTTCGGGGGGGGTTGGAGAATACAGCGTTTGGATGCATTCGTCCAGTATTTCTTGCATCCGAGGTATCCATTTTTCTAGATCTACGCGATATCTTGTTTCCTTCCCACGCAACATCAACCAAGCCGTTTCCACCTCAACTTGCTGCACTGCTGCTAAAACAAAAGCGTAAAATGCGGCAATAACTTGGTATTCTTGTTTGGGACGCTTACCTAATTCAACTCTGGCAGGAACGTACATCCAATCTCCAAATCTTGAATTTCCCTCCTGCTTGATGAGTAAATCGGGACGTGCTAACAAAGTATGTTCGTCAGTATAACTTGTTGTCAGTATTCCCTTATAAATGTACTCAACTCCCTGTTCCATCAATTCAAAAGTTGCCGCTTCTGCGGTTTTGGGTTCCCCATTGGAAAACTTGGGACGTTGATAACTTAGTTTTTCTAAAACCTTTTTTTTATGAGCAAATTTATCTTGATATAGCTTTAAAAGCAAGTCACTAGGAGCATCTTGCTGATTTTTATCGCCGCGAAGATTCAAAAACGGTCGGCGTTTACACTTTTGATATTGTAGTAGTAATTCGGCATTAATTAACATTCTTTTAAATTAGCAAGAATTAGCGCAATCTGGGAGTAATGGAGATAACCAAAGTTGATATTGTGTGTCTGTTCCCTATTGGGATTGGTAAAGTCAGAAAAATAGATTTGAAATATTTAAAAGTTGAATTTATCGTTAAAAATTCCTTATATATAAAGTAGAAAAATCCTCACTTTTAACCCGTTTCCTAATCTAAAACCCAAAATCTAAAATCTAAAATTGGTATGAGTATATCTGCTACACAAACAAAGTTGCATCAATATCGACAACAATTTCCTGCTTTAGCGAATAAAGCTTATTTTAACTTCGGAGGTCAAGGACCGATGCCGCAAACGGCTATGAATGCCGTAATTCAAGCCCAAGATGAAATTCAGCGAATCGGTCCTTTTGGTAGCGAAGTTAATGCTTGGCTTATACAACAGACTAAAGCCACTAGAGTAGCGATCGCAACCGAGTTGAATGTACCATCGGAGACAATTACACTTACTGAAGATGTAACCGTTGGCTGCAATATTGCTATGTGGGGTATTGACTGGAAAGCAGGCGACCATATACTTCTAACTGATTGCGAGCATCCCGGAATCATTGCTACCGCTAACGAAATAGCACGTAGATTTTCTGTAGAAGTGACTACTTGCCCAATCATGGCAACTTTAAATGATGGCGACCCTGTAGCAATAATCGCTCAACATTTGCGTCCCAGTACCCGTATGGTAGCGTTAAGTCACGTACTTTGGAATACGGGACAAGTTTTACCCCTAGAAAAAATAGTAGTCTGCTGTAGAAATAATAATACAAAATTAATGGTAGACGCAGCGCAGTCGGTAGGATTATTGTCATTAAATCTTAGCGAATTAGGGGTAGATTTTTATGCGTTTACAGGTCATAAATGGTTGTGTGGACCTCCCGGTGTCGGAGGTTTGTACGTGCGTCCCCAAGAACGAGACACTCTTTATCCTACCTTTGTCGGTTGGCGTAGTGTTATCATCGATGGTCAAGCTCAACCTGTAAAATGGCAGGAAAGCGGGGAAAGATATGAAATCGCAACTTCAGCTTATCCTTTTTACATTAGTTTAACCGAATCTATTTCAGTACATCAAAAATGGGGTACATCCGAGCAACGTTACCAACAAATTTGTCGTAACAGCGAGTACCTCTGGAACAAATTAATGGCAGTATCAGTTATTAGATGTTTGCGAAATTCTCCCCCCGAATCGGGTTTAGTTTCATTTCAATTGGAAAATAAATCTAAGACCAGTTTGGAATTAGTCAAATTTTTGGAAGCGAAAGGAATATTTACCCGTACAATTGCCGACCCCGATTGCGTCCGTGCTTGCGTCCACTACTTCACTTTAGAATCTGAAATTGATCGACTAGTTGAGGAAATTGAGGGATTTTGTAAATAGGTAATTGGTAATTGGTAATTGGTAATTCCTCACTCCTAACTTTTTCTTCGTGTATATTGGTGTAATTTGTGCCATTACACGAAAGAAGGTATTAAAAAGTGAGATTTGCTTTATTAATTATTGTTGCAGCGATTATCGGATTGCTTGTAGTTACAGAAATTGGATTGCGATCGCTATTTGGTTTTGGTAATCCTCTAACTTATATTGGTGATGAAAAAATTGGTTATTTATTAACTCCTTCTCAACGTACCCGTCGTTTTGGTAATCGTATCGAAATTAATCAGTATTCGATGCGGGGTGTAAATATTCAACAAGTACCTTCACCATCAAGCTTGCGAATTTTGCTTTTAGGAGATTCGATCGCGAATGGTGGTTGGTGGACTGACCAAGATCGGACAATTTCTAACTTGATGATGGGTTCTTTGACATTTAATTTATCTACGCAAGTCGAAGTCTTAAACGCTTCAGCCAATTCTTGGGGTCCAAGAAACGAACTTGCTTACTTACAACGGTTTGGTAGCTTCGGTGCAAAAGCTGTAGTCTTGCTAATTAATACCGATGATTTATTTTCCACCGCACCAACTTCATTACCAGTCGGACGCGATCGCAATTATCCATCACAAAAACCACCATTTGCATTAGCGGAAGTATTCAACCGCTACATTCTCAAGCCGAAACCCATACCGGGACTTAAAGAAATCCAAAACGAAAATGGCGAAGGACGCAGCGAAGCTGATCGCGTTAGTATTAATTTGGAAGCTGTTGGTCAAATCCAAGAATTCACCCGCGCAAACAACGCTCAATTTCTACTAGCTATGACTCCCTTATTACGAGAAATTGGGGAACCAGGACCCAGAGATTACGAAATTAAAGCACGTCAACGTCTACAAAATTTTACTCAATCTCAAGGAATCACCTATATAGATTTTCTACCTATATTCAATTCCCAATTCAATTCCCAAAATCCCAAAGCTTTATATCACGACCACATCCACTTCAATTTAAAAGGAAATCAGTTAATTAGTGAAAAGATTCAACAAAAACTAACCGAATTATTCCAAAAAGACCCAAAAAACAACTCTAAAGCTGAATTATCCCAACCAAAATAATTAATATATAGACGTAGTAATACTACGTCTTAAAATCAACATAATATAGTTTAGTTTAAATAAAACTTTTAATAAGAAAAGAAAACTTTTTAGTACTTTTGCATATTTACTTGAAGTAAACGTTCCACCTCATGAAAATTTTAGCAGAATGAGCTTATTGAGTTTAACTTAAAATTCGAGAAAGTAAATAGCTCAATACGTAAATTAACAGCGTTACCGTTAATAAATAGATCTCGATTTATAAAATCTATTGCTAAAAGCAAAAAGGTGAATAATATGGACGCTAATAAACTTGTAAGCCGATACGAAGCAGGAGAACAAGATTTTAGTGGAGCGGTTTTGCATCAAGCAAATCTTAAAAATACTGAATTAATCAGTATAAACTTATGTGCAGCAGATTTAAGCGGAGCCGATTTAAGCGGAGCTAAATTAAGGGGGTGCAATTTAAGTCGAGCAAATCTAACTGATGCAGATTTGAATGGAGCCGATTTAAGCAACGCAAATCTGAGCGAAACAAACTTAATTGGTGCAGACCTAACAAATGCCAATTTAGAAAGAGCTAACTTACGAAAAGCTGATTTACGGGGTGCAAACCTAGTAAATACGAATATGTATGAAGCGAATCTCGCAGAAGCAGAACTCAGCGGTGCTGATTTAACTAAAGCTAATCTTGACTATGCCAATTTGACCGATAGCAACATCAATGAAGCATATATTAATGGTGCGAACTTAACCAATCACATCATAAGTCAAGAAACCCACGTAGGTGTATCTCCTAGATGGATCAGTTGGAGTGGTAGTCACTAGTATTTTTTGTTTTATTTGTAGAGACGTAGCACTGCTACGTCTCACTGCTACATCCGTCGTAACGATGCATTTATCCTTCATCTCAAATACATCAAAATTTAACTATTTCCAACAAGAATAGAAATATCAGAATATTCAATATCCGCAATTTTTTTATGAATTTTGTATTGCTGTACGGGGTTTTTCATTATTGAAATTACTGTTTCAATTGGAGGACAGTCTGGCTCAGTACACTGTAATTGACTTAGAGAAATAGAAATTTCTTCATCTATATTTAAACATTGGTAAATCCATTCTTTAACCTGTTTAATTTGTTGACGATTTACCTCAGTTGTAGCTCTACCAAATGAAAAATTCACGTTTATTATTTCCTTGTTTTCAGGTGATTTAACTAAGCGACATTAATTAGAAGTATTAATTAATAACTAAGTTCCCTTCAAAAGCTTCCCTCTCCTTAATAAGGAGAGGGATTGAGAAGCCACTGCGTTGCGCGGGTTTCCCGCGTTGTAGCAAGTGGCGTGGTGAGGTCTTATCTAATATTTAATTACACCTATCTACTTACGCTATGGTGTCGAAGCTACCTAACATTTCAAAGTACCCTAACCGGGTACCTTACAGTTTCCGTAATCATAAACATATACATTGTTGATTTTCTTAAGAATTAATAATTATGAAAAAAAATTATGCCTCAAACATACACAACTCGTACCTATGACATCATTGCTTTTGGAGATGAACTTCCTGGTATCCTGAGTTTAATCTGTGCCGCACGGGAATATTATCGCCGTACAAATAAATACCCCCGCAGCTTATTAATGTTCAAAGGTGATTCGCGACAAGGTGTAGGCGGACACTTAGTACGCGGTGGTTTAAGCTACTTAGATCGGTCTTCAATTCCCCTAGAAATTCGGCGATCGCACAACCTTGATTCTTTCGGTGACGCACCCGCGATTTACGAAGAGTTTCTGCAAAGAGTTGGAGTAGTCCAAGTTGCTTTAGATCCAACTAAAGCCAGTCAAGTATTGCGGGAGATGTTGGCAGAAATTCGCGCTGATATATTAAGCAATATTGAAATTGAATCGGTTATCAAACAACAGAATAAAATTGTTGGCATTAATTTAACTAAACGCGAAACTTATTTAGCCAAACAGTTTATCGATTCCACCGTAAATGCAGAATTAGCACAAGCTGCGGGAGTGAAAAAACTTAAAGGTTTTGAAACTTTTGGCTTACCAGATTCAGAACTTTCAGTAAC
This sequence comes from Rivularia sp. UHCC 0363, assembly GCF_034931125.1. NCBI lineage: Bacteria > Bacillati > Cyanobacteriota > Cyanophyceae > Nostocales > Rivulariaceae > Rivularia > Rivularia sp. UHCC 0363. The sequence continues at coordinate 44,816 of NZ_JAYGHM010000012.1, forward strand.
CTTAGTATTCCAAACTCAAGGTTTGAGCGTACAAAGACTCCAATATATAGAAAAACTTTATTTAGAACGCTTTACCAACCTCAATGACATACACGCTCAACAGTGGTTAAATCAAGCCGCAGGTAATGACCCAGAAATAGCCAATTTTCTTAGAGAAGATTTAGTCGATCGCAACGGCAACTTCAAAACCATGTATGTTGGTAAAGACTACATTGATATCCGCTGTAAAGCCCTTTCTATCGCTTATCATTCCTTCCGAGGAACTCCCTTAATTTTAGAAAAAAGTGGCGCAATCCTCGATAACGGTAACGTTGCTATTCTTTCAGATGATAGATTATCTTGGAATGCATTTCTATATGATGTAAATGCCGATCAAGCAGAAGCATTAGCACGAGGTAAGGCCAAACCTACCTCACAAATGCTTGCAGAAATGGATTATGTAATTCAGTGGTTTAAAGCTATTGGTGCAAATACAGTTACTCCAGCTTCCGAATTATACATTCGCCACGTAGGCAACGTTACAGGAGTAATTGACCCGTTAACCGGCGCAGAAATGCTTGCAGGGGGAGTTCGTCAAGATGAAGCTTTAGGAACCTTTGGTTATCATTTTGATATTCGTGGCGGTATCAAAGGTTTAGGTACCAGAGCAGAACGAAAACGGATTAATAATCTTTTACACCTGCAACAACCCCTATTTAATATCGGCATTCAACACGCTTTAATTAGAGATATATCTAACTTAGCAGTTATTAGTCCGGCTTCAGGATTCGAGGGCTACGCTTGCTCTGCCGGTAGAATTGTAGAATTCAATTGCGGGGTTGGACAAGGAATTGGTATTGCCGCAGCAATGGCACTTCTGAGTAATACCAACCTCGCCGAATTTTCCAACCAAGAAATGCGAAACGTCTTATTTCAAACCGGACGAATCGCTAAAATCTACGGTCAAAATTACATAGCCCAAGCACAAGAACTACGTGAATTTGAGTATGGGATTGTAGCTTGAAGCAGTTTTCTCAAGACCTTGTACAACAGACAGGTTAAAACCTTAAACCGACACCACCCTGTACCGAGACAGCAGTACCACTTTTATCACGGTAAGCATCAAAAGCAATAATTGCATTACCAAAAATTACGGTGTTACTGTTGGGTACCATGTAATCAACACCAGGTTGTAAAGCAAAACTAATTTTATTACCGACGGGGGAAGGTGTATCACCACCAGCCAAAACTAATCCAGCCCCCAAATAAGCATCAGTTTGCCAATTAAGAGGGACATCGTAAGAAACCATAGGAACAACCGCCGTACTTTCACCGATTAAAGCTTGAGTACGAAAAGATATCGGTGTTTCTAAAAGCTTATAGCGGACAGCAAGAACTCCCCCAAGTTGCGCTCCATCAGAGATACCAACAGTCGGACCCACACCAACATAACTACCGTATGCAACTTGAGCTTGTGCGGGTTTTGCGAATAGATCTGAACTCAAACCTGAGCTAATTAAAAGTACGGACGCTAAACATTTAAGATACTTCATTTTGTAGTTCCCCACACGATTTTGGATTTTAGATTTTAGATTTTAAATTGCAGATTTTAACAACGAATGCATTTGACTAAAGTTAGGAGTTAGGAATTAGGAATTAGGAGTTAGGAGTTAGGAGTTAGGAGTTAAGAGTGAAGAGTTAGTAATTGCGAATTGCGTTCACCGGAGGTGTTCCCGTTCACCGCAAGGTGTCCCGTAGGGAAGGGTATTGCGAATTGGTAATTGTCCCCCCATCTCCCCATCTCCCCATCTCCCCATCTCCCCATCTCCTTGTCCCCCATTCTCCCTTACGGACACTTATTATGAATACCCCCCTGAGTACAAATATAAGCTAACTGCTTAGTATCCAAATTTTGAACTTGACTAAAATCAACTCCTTTGACAACAGCGGATTGACTTCCGGTAGTGGGAGTTTCGACAAATTGGTCTTCTGGATTTTGCTGTGTTGGGGAGAGTATTGTTCCTTGAAAATCTGCTCCTGCTAAATTTGCACCCCGCAAATCTGCAAGACTAAGGTCAGCATTGCGGAAGTTGGCATTTTGCAAATTGGTAGAGCTTAAAATAGCACCAGTAAGTCGTGCAGCACTTAGATTAGCATTACTTAAATTAGCGCGGTCAAGATAAGCTGACGACAAGTCTGCTCCTTGCCATTCAGTTTTGATTAAATTGGCATTAGATAACTGCGTACCGATCGCGATCGTGCGACCTAAACGAGCGCCGTATAAATCGGCATCATTCAACTTAGCTTCACCTAGATCTGCTCCTGTAAGGCTGGCATTTTCTAAAATAGCACCACGCAAATCGGCTTTTGCGAGCCTAGCGCTACTAAGATTTGCACCAACTAAACGCGCTGCTAATAGGTTAGCTTCATTCAAATTCGCACCGCTTAAATTAGTACGCACCATTAAGACGCGACTAAGATTAGCACTACTTAAATCGGCTTGTTTTAGCTCAGCTTGACTCAAGTCGGTAATCCAATCATCATAGGTATCCCAGCGACCATCTTCACCCGGTCCGCGAAAGCGACTACCCCTGAAACTAGCTCTATCCAAATTCGCGTACTTGAAATTAATTCCCCACATATCAACTTTGTCTAATGCCAAGCTGAAAGTAGAATTATTTCCAGAATCCTGAGATAGTTGGACGCGGCTCAAGTCAATACCATTTGTTTTACCGTTGTAAACAAATAGTATTTTATTAATTGCCTGCTGGTTTGTATACAAACTTTTTTCTCGCAATTCCCTTTCTTGAGTAGCATTGCTAGCAATAAAATCCAACTCACCTTCAAGTAAAAGATTCATCCGCTTGAGTTCGGGAATAGCCGCAGGACCAATACTGACCAAAGCTTGCTGAATAGTTTCTAATATAATTGGATCGTTTTCTTTAACCAACAAACCAACAAGAAATTGAGTAGCCTGAAAATCCTTGAGGGTTCCTAAAGCTACAATTGTCCGCTGACGTTCTTGTTTACTAGCTCCAGAATTACCATCCAACTGCTGCTTGAGTACCAAAAACTGCTTATTGTTGCTTAGGTTAGTTGCTTGTTGATTTTGCTTATTTTGAATATAAACTTGAGTACCGACTAAAGTTATCAATACACCAGCCATGCTTAGCAGCGCTACTCCCAATAAAGTCATGCTGGGGTTTTGCCGCATCCACATCCATCGGTCATTATTTTGCTGTAGCTGGGGTGTAACTACAATTGATTCGATTGCTGCTTCTTCGTCTCTCTGTGTCCACCCAGACATACTCTTACTACGTAGAAGCGAAAGTTCAAAAGGAACTGTGGCATCTATCGTATAGGTATCCGCAATTCTGTCATGGAGCGATCTACCTTGCCGCAGCCAAGGAAAACCCATTGTTTCGGCAACCAACATCAACAATGCTAGTACCGTAAAAACTCCGAGATGAGGGAACAATAAAGTGTAGCGCCACAACATATAAGCAACTGACATAGGCACGACCCAGCGACTACCTTCTCGCAGCACAACTGCTCCGAAACCGGGGGGTTGACCTTTTTCATTCACAACTTTAATGCCAAACCAACGCTTGGGAATAGTACTTCCCGTTTTCGCTAACAAATACCATTGCCAACAAGTCAGTGACAGGGGCGCTAATATTGCTACTGTCCACAACAAATTAGTAGACCAGGCAACATTACGAGTACCGTAACTTATAGGTAAAGCCAAAGGATAGGCTACTGTTCTTTCTGCTGCAACCAATACAGGATTGAGCGGTACGCGCTCCATATTAGTTTTAGTGTTGATATACGCCCCAATCCCAAAAGGGATCGCAGCACTGACAACACAAAGCGTGATTTCTGCCACCCAAGCCGCAACGCGCCGCGAAGAGAGCGAAAGCGGACTGGTTTTTCGGGGTTGCTTTGGATGTCTCAATTGATTTCCACTTCTCCTCACTGTTGGAGTTGCCATTTACCTTTTTCCCTATAAATTAATTTCTACGCAAAATTTGCGTAGGTAGAAATAAATTATTCTTTTATTTGAGGATTGTTACCAGCTACGAAAAAATTGTATCCAAGGTAAACTAATCCTGCCAGCAATGCCATACTTATAACAGAAGCAATCAATTTCAGTACTGATTGTAAGATAGCAAAACCAAGTAAAAATCCTACAGCTAAAATAAGAGGCTTTGCTAAATTTGGTAAATGCCAGAACCAACCGATAATTTTGATTATGTAGTAAGGAACACCAGCGTATTTTATAGACGTTGGCAAAATTGTTGAGGAGGCAACTTTAAAGTCGTCCGAATCAGTTTCGGTGACTAGTTTCTGGAGGTGATACTCGCTTAGATTTTCATCAGTTTGAGGATTCATCAATATTTTCGACCTCAGTTAGAAAATTTATATAACAAAAATAAACTTATATACCGCTTTTGGCGGCTATGTACGTAATTCTATTTAATTTCATTGTGTTTAATACAACTATAAATTTCATTAGTTAATCGTTCTATACACCATTTTGCCTATAAAAATAATTATTGACTTGGAATCTATAAGTATATAGCTTAATATTTAGTTACATTATCAATTAAAAACAAAATATTAATCGTATTTAACTAAAAAACAGCTCGGATTTTTCCCGATTGATTTTATTAAATATTATTAAATATTATGTTAACTAATACGGTATTAACTGCGGGAGTACGATCCAAAATGAAAAAATCTACTTTAATCAAATTTGCTCCCATTGTTTTGACCATTAGCCTTATTCTCACCAGCGTTCAATTAGTCCAAGCAGAAATTATACAAATTGAACGCGATTTTCAACCAGATCCGTTAATTCTCAACGGTGAATCTGGAGGAACTGAAAAAAGTAATTGTGGTAACATTAGCGCTCAACCCAATCGGGTTATTCAAGTTGCAGAATCATTCCCTTATTTACGGTTGACAGTAGAAAGTACAGGAAAACCAACACTGTTAATAGACGGTCCAGAAGGTCGCTTCTGTGTATTGGCAGATAGTTACTCCCAAGATAAACCAGAAATTTCTGGATATTGGCAGGCAGGTGAATACTCGCTATACATAGGCGAATTGACTAAACAGCAGCATACATACACCCTCTCAATATCTCAACAGAAAATGCCACAAAAATAGTCAAAAGTCAAGGCTATAGCATTTTAAATTTTAGATTTTAGATTGTGGGTAAGTAGGAAGGTGTAAAAAATCAGAAGCATATAACGAAAAGTAAAATCAGCTAAAAGCCTCTTCCCTTCTGCCTTCTGCCTTATACCTTTTAATAACGACAAATTTTAACGGCAATCGACTTAGTTGAGTGATAAGTTGTTACGCATTTAATTTACATAATAATAGCGAGATTTTCGGCTCGCACTACAACATTCTCACGTTTTATACAATTCAGCTGCATATCACCTTAAGCAAGATAAAATATTAATCTTCAATTGATTTTGCTGGTACTTCTACAGCCGTCACGTCAATAGTTCCTTCGGGAGTGAAGCGTTTGAGATTTCTATTTTGCACTAGTAACTTTTCTCCACAGCTAGGACATTCTAACTGAGTATTATTTAAACCCGTAATTTCTATTCCACAAACCGGACAATTGTCAGCAATCAAATTACGTTGTAACCACCAGCGAAACCCGACAAAAGCCACAATGGGAGCCAAAAAGAGCAACCCAATAATAATTAATAATGAATTAACCAACCAACCCAAGCCCAATGTCCCTAGCAACCAAACAACTGCTAATAAGGTGAGCCAAGGACGTAGATGAGTCAAACTCGATTCAAAGGATTTAAAGCTCATTTTTAAATTTATCAAGTCTTCTTCTAGGATAGCGAGTTTATCTAATAAGTAGGTCGGTGTAACCAAATCGTAATCAGAATAAGGGAATAGGGAATAGGGACAAGACTTTAAGATCAATTTACCCAACTGTTACATAGTTTGTTTTATTTGTACTGAGTATTTGGTAAAAAATCAAAGATTAAATAATTGGGAAGAGGAAGAGGTAGAAAAATTCCCGTACAGACGGGGAATGAACAATCCAAAATCGGATAACTCTTAACTCCTAACTCCTAACTCCTTCCAAAAACTGCTGCTGCAATCGTTTTTGAAAGGCTTCTATGCCGAATGATGCAAGAGCTTCTTTTCTTAACCACTCTCCATTACACCGTCGGTCATCTCCTTTGAGAATTTCGATACAGGCTGTTGCTACAGCATCGCGATCGCGGTGTGGTACTCGCCATCCTAATTTACCATTTTGTAATGGGTCAGCCGAACCATCTGCATCACCGGATAGTACGGGTACTCCACAAGCCATCGCTTCTAAATAAACAATGCCAAAGCCTTCTTGAGAAGGCATAACATAGGCATCGGCAAGCCGGTAATGATATACTAATTCTTCTGTAGGGACGAATCCAGCAAAGACAACTCGGTCTTGCACTCCTAAATCTTCTGCTAACTTTGCCAAGCGGGGTTGGTCGTCCCCACGTCCAATTATTAAATATTTGACTTCGGGGAAAACTTCGGCAATTTGCGATAATGCCTGAATTGTAACATCTACACCTTTGTAAATATCGCCAGACCACAATCGCGTTACGCTCATCAAAACTTTCGCTCCCCTCAAACCATACCGTTCTAATAAATCGGCTGGTTTTGGTCCAGGAGTAAAGCGATCGCCATTAACAGCACAAGGTAAAATTTTGATTTTGTCGGTATTTAAATCATTCGCATCACTGGCAATTCCACGAGTATAGTGACTTACCGTCCAAATTTGCTCAGCTTTTTGTAGATTTGCTTTGGTTAATTTAGGTAAACGCTGCCAAACTTCTTTGCCGTGAGTCATTACGGTATAAGGAATTCCCAAAGGTTGACACAACATACCAACTAAAGGTGCTAGGTAAGCATGACCGCAAAATACATGGTCTGGACGTTGGTGAATTAAACGGTTTAATAATGCCCAAGTCATTCTCGCTCGTCCTAGTTGAGAAGACTTGGTTTGAAAATAATGAAATTGCAAGCGCTCTGATTCAAAAGGATTGACGCAGCCTTTCTCATCTCGCAGTAAAAATACTTCTGCTTTTATCGGTTCTGGTAATGCTTCATAGGCTCGAAATACATCTTTTACGTAAGATTGAATTCCACCTTCACGGGAAAATACTTCTAAAAAAACGAAGATATGATTAAGTTTCTTAATATGTTGACTTTTAAATAATTTTAAGCTATAGCTTTTATTTGTTTTGTTCAGCAACATTTTCTTATACTCCCTCGCTCAGTACTGCGGATAATATTAATTCCATTAGTTGGTAAATTAAGTTAATTAATAATTTTGGAAAAGAATTGCTATATCTAAACATAGCTCTTTTAACTAGTAGCATTTTTCATTATAAGAATTAACGAGTTTTGCCCGATAAACCACGCTAGTATCCATAGTTAGGCGTTTTTTGACTCTCGCTGTCAAATCTTAACAAAGTTATAAGTCTAACTTTAATGCTGTGTATACGGTATTAATATTTTTATTTTATACATTTATTTACAACGATCGGCAATTGTAAATTTTACTTTAAATTTGAGCTAAATTTGCACTAAAAATTATTGAATATTTTACATAAAAAAATGTAAGTAGCTTGTGCATATACTCCTAAGTTAAGATCAATATAGGACAAACACAGGCACCTAAAAATAAAAAATAAACAGCGACAATTAAATTTTAACTACATCGATTGTTTCCAAAATTGAAATTAAGTTGAACTTTTTCGACTAGCAGAATTTTATATTTAACACCATTCCTGATTAATCCTGCTTACCATGCTTGACGATGAGCAAACAATTTCTGCCATCCGTATCGCGTTCGTAAACAACTTCATCAGCTAATCGTCGTAATAGAAACCACCCATACCCCCCTACTTGCAGAGTACCGGGTTCTGGTTCGGCTATTGCATCTGGATCGAATGGTTTGCCGTAATCCCAGATTCTAATTTCAAGTTTGTCATTCCACAGTAAAACATCAATATCAATGTTGGTTTCTGGTGGTAAAGCTTGATGTGCATGACGAACAGCATTAGTAAAGCCTTCAGCTAATGCCAGATTTAGTCGATACTGTTGACTTTCGAGCCAATTAAGCCCAGACAAATTACGCAGACAGAATTGTTCAAACCATTGTTGTACCAGGTTTAGAAGCTTGAGTTCGCTCTTAACCGTCAGATGGTCTTGCTCCACAATTGCTAGCATTGACCTTGACTTAAATATAGGTGGATTATTTTTACTTACATCTTTTATAGTTTATAAACTTTAGATTTTGAAATCTGATTTGCTCTTCTTAATTAAAAAAATCCCAGATATAACCTAAATTTAAATTGCAACTAACTTGCTTAACCCCATCTTTAAGTCTAAAAGGACTAGAGATGTTAATTATATTACCACCTTACAGTATATCCTGACAGGTCAATAATTTGGTAATTAGGCAATAGTATTTACTCCCAAAAATAAATTTTTGGTTCTAAGCTTTTGAAAATATCTAAAAATATAATTTACTCTCTAATGCCTGCATTATAAAGCGGATAGATGATTAAGAAATATTGTATTTTAATTATACTTCACAGGAAAACCCTGACTATAGTTTACAGATGGAAGCATCGAAAGATTGGGATTACCGGACTTTTTTTCCGCTTGTAAATAATTATTTTATCTAAAAGGGGCCTAGGTCTGAGCAAAACTAACGCCTGTAAAATCTCAAAAGTACATACATATCAGTAAGCACTTCATAAGAAAATCTACAGGCGTTGAGACAGGTTCCTAACCGAACGATTTAGAATAGTCCTAAAGTAAGAGACTTATCTAAAGGCAGGGTAGCACCGATACCTAAATAGATTGTAACCAAGGTTCCGAAGAGGAACACGGTAGTTGCAACAGGACGGCGGAAAGGGTTTTGGAACTTGTTAACGTTCTCAATAAAGGGAATAAGAATTAGTCCCAGAGGTACAGAAGCCATTCCTAACACTCCCAAAAGCTTGTTAGGAAGAGAACGCAAAATTTGGAAAACTGGGTATAAATACCATTCAGGTAAAATTTCCAAAGGTGTTGCGAAAGGATTTGCGGGTTCTCCTGTCATCGCAGGATCTAACACTGCAAGAGCAACGATCGCAGCGAAAGTACCCATGATTACAACTGGGAAGATGTAAAGCAAGTCATTAGGCCAAGCTGGTTCACCGTAGTAATTGTGACCCATGCCTTTTGCCAATTTAGCTCTTAATTGTGGATCGCTTAGATCCGGCTTTTTTACTGTTGCCATTTTTTAGGTATTCTGCTTCAGTTTAATAATTTTCAGAAGGTCAAACCGTCAGTTAACAGGCAGTTCTAAAGGGAATTACAGCCCCTAAAACTGTGTATACAAGGATTTGCTTTTTTTGTCTGTTATTAACTAGTTTAAAACAAACAAACCGCTACTTGTGGCTGACAAAAAGCATATTCCTCAACACAAAGTTGGGAATATTACTTAAATTAGGCTCGAATTACAATGGACCGGAAATACCTTGTTTGCGGATCATCAAGAAATGAGCCAGCATAAACACTGCAATCAGCCAAGGTAATACAAACGTATGAGCGCTGTAGTAACGAGTCAAAGTAGCTTGTCCGACACTAGAACCGCCACGCAGCAGGTCAGAAATTAAAACTCCGACTACAGGAATTGCTTCGGGTACACCACTAACAATTTTTACAGCCCAATAGCCTACTTGGTCCCAAGGTAAAGAGTAACCTGTTACACCGAAAGATACGGTAATTACAGCGAGGATGACACCAGTTACCCAAGTTAATTCACGGGGCTTTTTGAAACCACCAGTCAGATAAACTCTGAAGGTGTGTAAAATCATCATTAACACCATCATGCTGGCAGACCAGCGGTGAACGGAGCGAATCAACCAGCCAAAGTTGACTTCATTCATGATGAACTGTACTGAAGAATAAGCTTCAGCAACGGTTGGCTTGTAGTAAAAGGTCATTGCAAACCCAGTTGCAAACTGGATTAAAAAGCAAGTAAGAGTAATTCCACCCAAGCAATAGAAAATATTTACGTGGGGAGGGACGTACTTACTTGTCACATCATCAGCAAGCGCTTGGATTTCTAAGCGCTCCTCAAACCAGTCATAAACGTTGGTCATACAGCCCAGATTCCTAGATATAAATTGCGGTTGATAATTATCCCAATTATCGACTATGCGATAATTGAGACTTGAGCAAACAGCAATAAAATAAATTTACTTTTTTGCTGTCAGAGTGTTAATAGTTTTAAGAAACACTTACACTCTCTGCGGAGGGAATATATTGCGTACTATGCAGCCAAGCCCAAAAAAGATATGGATACAAAGTAGATCATAGCGTTTCATGGGCGTTGTTTGCCCAATTTTTAGAAGTCATTTGCCCGACATCAGTAGTGGCAACGTAGCACTTCTATAGAAAAAAGTAACATAATCGAGAGATAGATTTCATCTTATCCAAGGTTGCGGATGCGCCTTTAAGATGAGTAATTATGGTTGAAAATCAAGAAAAAAAATCTATATGGACAATTTAAAGGTTTTTCGCGGTATTTTATCCTTCACGATGGCGTTTTTGCTAGCATTTGGTAGCTTTTGCTTTCCCGCACTCGCTTTAACAGACGAACAAAAACTAGTTTCTCAAGCTTGGAGAATTGTCAACCATACTTATTTAGACGACACATTTAATCATCAAAATTGGGCGCAAGTGCGGCAAAAAGCTTTAAAAGCACCTTTAGAAGATAGTTCTTCTGCTTATGAAGCCATCCAAAATATGCTCAAAACCCTTGATGACCCTTTTACCAGATTTTTAGACCCGCAACAATATCGCAGTCTACAAGTGAATACTTCTGGGGAATTGACTGGTGTCGGATTGCAAATTGCTCTTGACTCCACAGGTAAATTAGAAGTTGTTGCTCCTATTGCAGGTTCACCAGCAGAAAAAGCAGGAATTCAGTCGCGCGATCGCATTACCAAAATTGAAGATACCCCGACTGAAAATCTCACTCTTGACGAAGCCGCTTCGTTAATGCGCGGTAAAATAGGAAGTACTGTTAGCTTAGTTATTGAGAGAGATGGTGCTTCAACCCAATCGGTTATAATTGTGCGCGATCGCATTACTTTGAATCCCGTAATTGCGAAATTGCAAAAAGAGCAGGAAAATAATATCGGCTATATTCGCTTGACTCAATTCAACGCTAACGCTCCTACAGAATTAGCTCACGCGATCGACGAATTAGAGAAAAAAGGCGCTGATAGCTACATTTTGGATTTACGGAACAATCCTGGTGGTTTGTTGCAAGCCGGAATAGAAATTGCTCGTTTGTGGTTAGATCCAAATATTGTAGTTTATACGGTAAATCGCCAAGGTATTCAAGGCAGCTTTGAATCTTTTAGTCCAGCATTAACCCATGATCCGTTAGTTATATTAGTTAATCAAGGAACAGCTAGCGCGAGTGAAATTCTTGCCGGTGCATTACAAGACAATCATCGTGCAACTCTTGTCGGAGAAAAAACTTTTGGTAAAGGCTTAATTCAATCGTTATTTGAATTATCAGATGGTTCTGGCTTAGCGGTGACGATCGCTAAATATGAAACCCCCAGTCATCGAGACATTAACAAATTAGGCATTACTCCGGACAAAGTAATTCCCTTTGAACCAATAAAACTGCAAGAGATAGCAACTTCATCAGATACTCAATATCAAGCAGCGGTAGAACTTTTACAAGAAACAGCAAACAGTGAGCAGTTAGCAGTCAGCAGTCAACAGTGAGGAGTTAGGAGTTAGGAATGAGGAGTTAGGAGTTAGGAATGAGGAGTTAGGAATGAGGAGTTAAGAGTTAGGAGTTAGGAATGAGGAGTTAGGAGTTAGGAGTTATTACTTTTAATCTTTGACCTTTAACCTTTGACCTTTAACCTTTGACCTTT
>NZ_JAYGHM010000012.1:56907-59782 GCF_034931125.1 Rivularia sp. UHCC 0363
CCCCATGCTCAATATTTTATGATTTAAAGTAGCGATCGCGCTTGCTGTAATTCGGTCAAATCGAGATTAGCTAAACGATTGTAAGCGTTATCGATTGAACGTTTTCCTCGGAGAAAGCCGGTATTTGCACCGGGACAAATGTATTGAAGTGTTTGGGGTGTAAAAATATCTAGTAAAGACTTAATGCTTTTGATTTGTCGGAGCCAGTGAAAGGTTTTAGAAGTTCTTAATGGGGCTGGTTCCCCTTCTCGATTAGGAACTAAATGTCTTCCGGAAAACAATATTCCTCCTTCACAATTGTAGTAAAAACATGAAGAACCGGGAGAATGACCGGGTGTCCAAATAATTTGCGATGTCGAATCAATCGTAAGTTTTTCACCTATCGCAGTTACGCTTAATTTAGGTAATAAATAAGCTTCTTGTTCTTGAATTAAAATTTCACAACCAAGATTTTTTTGAATTTCGGCACTTTTACCAATAGCACCGCGATGACTGATAAACAACCAACGTACACCACCATTACTTTCTAGAAAATCTTGATTATTCTTGTCCCAAGCAGGACAGTCAATCAGGATATTGCCTTCATTTCTGACAATTAAATAAGCGGTTCCCCCTAATGTGTCCCGATTGGGAGGAAATGCAATTACAGAGTTCAAAATTGCCAATGGTGGCTTGTGTGTTTGATGATTCGGCTGTTGAGAGGGGCGCATAACAAAAGACTGCCTAAAGAGAAGAATTGTTTAAAACGAGGTTAATGCTTTGTTGAGATAACACGCAACTTCACAAAAAAAATGCAGTTTTGATCCAACCGCAAGACATTCCTATCAGAAAAACTGAGAATAAAATGACAACTTGGCTGTTAATTATCTTAAGTGTATTCACTTACATAGTACTCAGGAAAAATGTTTCAAAAGTAACGAAAGCTCCATCTTGGCTGTTGTGGTTAGTATTGATGGCACCACCAATAATATGGACTGGTTGGACAATAAAATATGAAACTAAGGTACCATCGGCGTTAGTTTTTTGGTCATTAGCGGTGTGTTTTTTGTTATACTGTATATTGTTTGAATGGGGGCGTAGCTCCTTGGATGCGAAAAATCAATCCCAAGCACTAGAAACACAGTCGGCTATACATCCTACCGTAGAATCAGTACCAGTGCGTCCTATTGAGCCAACGGAAGAAAGTCAATTACGTTCGTGTTTTCCTTGGTCTGTATACTATATTCAAAATATTGAATACCGTCCCCAAGCCGTGATTTGTCGAGGTCAGTTAAAAACTTCAGCAACTAACGCTTACCAACGGGTAAAGGAAAATATTGAAGCAGAATTTGGCGATCGCTTTATTTTAATTTTTCAAGAAGGTTTGAAAGACAAAGACAAACCAATATTTTTGCTAGTTCCCAATCATCAGCACAAAAAAGCTTCTGCAAAACCGGAAAAGTTAACTCGACCGGGATTAGCTCTATTGTTGTTAGTTGCGACTTTGATGACTACTACTTTTGTGGGAACTAGAATTGCTGGTATTGAAGCTACAGCAATACGATATAATCCCAGTTTGATATTGCAAGGACTACCTTATGCCTTATCGTTAATGACTATTTTAGGCATACACGAAATGGGTCATTATTTAACTGCACGATTTTACAAAATTCGCACTACACTGCCTTATTTTATTCCCATGCCTTTATTCTTGGGAACTTTCGGTGCGTTTATTCAAATGCGTAGTCCTGTACCCAATCGTAAAGCTTTATTTGACGTTAGTATTGCTGGACCAATAGCCGGGTTTTTAGCAAGTTTACCTTTATTAATATGGGGTTTAACTAACTCGGAGCTAGTTCCGATAAATAATGAAGCACAAATGTTAAATACTGATGCTTTGAATCCCAGGAATTCGATATTAATCGCGCTACTCTCGAAATTGACATTAGGCGCTCAGTTAACGTCTAATATGGCAATAGACTTGCATCCAGTTGCGGTAGCTGGTTTCTTAGGAATAATTGTCACCGCACTAAACTTGATACCTGTAGGACAACTTGACGGTGGACATATTGTCCATGCAATGTTTGGACAGAAAACAGCAATGGTGATTGGACAAATTGCCCGTTTAATGTTGTTGTTACTTTCTTTAATTCAGTCAGAATATTTATTATGGGCTATTTATTTGATATTTCTCCGTTTAACAGATGAACCGGCTTTAAATGATGTAACTGAACTAGATAATAAGCGAGATATTTTTGGACTTGTAGCAATTGCACTGTTAATTTTGATTGTACTGCCATTACCGCAGACACTTGCTCGTTTATTAAATATTTAAATAATGCATGAATGTGGTACGAGTAAAGATTATCTTCTCTGCTTAAAATATATTCACATTTGTTAAATAGTAAAGTTTTTGCTCTACAAAATAGCTTTACTTACTATATGATGATGAATCATTCTATAGTTCGTTAATACTCAAGATAGGATGAATCATTAACTATATTTACGCTAAGGATAAAAACAAGGATGACGTTGCAAATTCTCTCCGCAGTATCAGTATTTTTCGTTGGAATAGTCACTATATTGGTTTTGCAAATCAAAAGTAGCTTGAATGCGAGTAAAGTTGAACAAGAAAAGTTATTAAAGCTTGTAGAAGATACAAGTGAATTAAATAAGCAGTTAGCTCAGATAGTTGCTGACAGTAATAAAACTCAAACCGAGTCTTCCCAATCTTTAAAAAGCCAAATTGAAAATTTAACTAAAACTACGGCTGTTTTATTAAGCAATTTTACTCAATTAGATCAAGCCAATACTCAAACTCAAGAAAGTTTTACTCAAGCTTTAGCAAGTAATAATAATCAGCAGCAAGAAAGCTTACAAGCTCTGACACAGAAAT
>NZ_JAYGHM010000012.1:60115-62964 GCF_034931125.1 Rivularia sp. UHCC 0363
GAGACTACAGAGAAACTGGAAACACATCTAACTAAGATAGATCGCGTTAATACTCAAACAATAGAAGGTAACACTCAGACACAACAGGAATTGCAAGCACTTACAAAAAATTTAGAAACTGTTTCTTCGATTTCCGACAGAGTTGAGAATTTAAGTCAAACCACAGAAAAATTAGAAAAATATCTGACTCAGTTAGATAAAGGTAATACCCAAACCACAGAAAAATTAAACAAAACAATAGAAGGTAATAATAATAAACAGCAAGAAACCTTACAAGCATTAACAAAGAAACTAGAAGGAGTTTCTTCCGTGTCTAACAAAGTTGAGAATTTAACTCAAACCACAGAAAAACTGGAAAAATATTTGACTCAGTTAGATAAAGCGAATACTCAGTCAAATGAAAAATCAAATCAAGGGGAAATAAACGCACAGCTAAATAATCAACAGGAGCAGCTAAAAACTGTTGTTGAGAAATTAGCCGGTTTTGAGACAATAAAAACTCAATTAGACAATGTAGTGAAGACAGTAACTAAGCTTGAAAGTACCCTGAATAATCCACCACAAGCTAGAAAAGCAAAAACCAGACCTAATGGTACCAAAAGACCTATGTAACTTAATGAGACGTAGCAATGCTACGTCTCTACATTAGTAATTAGTACTATGATTCATTAATCGATCAATTCTAAATTTATGATGTAGTATTAGTCGCTGCATCATTTGTTTTAGCAGCAGGTGTTCCACCCATGCGAATTTCAGAAGTGAAAGAAGCCATGCTGAAACCCCCGAAACGTTTGAGAATACCTACACGCATCCGTAAATTCGGACTTGCAAACCATAGACGCTCTTCAGACCACATGGTTTCATATTCTGTAGTTAGGGTGAGTGCATCATCGCTACCCATTTTGTAAGTTCCAGCTACTGGAGTTTTTTCTGCATAACCCATTTCTCGGAGTAATTTTCCTTCCATAGGGTTATCCAAATTTGGTATTGCTACCAATACAGTGGAACCTTCGTGTTTTTCTTGATCCCATTCCATTGTGCCGTTCCAGGTTACTCTTGCACCAAATCCACTATTAAATTCAACTTGATGTTGTTCGCACAATTTGATTACTTCTGGATGGTCGGCAGGTAATGTTTCAATAATAATATCTGATTTACCGCCTTCTGATTGTTTAAAAGCCAAATGATGACTAGTACGATGGGAAAACCATTTACCAGCACTTAATTCAAAAAACTCTTCAATATTCATCAATCAAATTACCTTACGTCAAAATTTTTATAATCTCACTTTTTAAAATGTAACAGCAAGCAAGTACCATCTTGAGATAAAGTCAAGAAAATCAAATGTTTTGTAACTTTATCAAATTATTTAAATTTTCACTCACAACCTGCCGAGATGGTACGTGACGCTAGTTGTGTTATAACCACGTACCAAATTTATTCAAGCGTCAAACATCCTACAAGAATAATTTTGCCATTCCTACAGAAGATTTGACCGTTTCGATATATTTAGTGATTATTTGCTTGTTCAATTCTGGATAAGGAAATTTTCGCCGATTCACTGACGTGGTTGTGGCTATCTTTTTCTAAATACTTTAAAGCTGAGATACTTTTATCACTAGGAAGATGACCTAAAGCTTCTGCTAAACGCTGACGTACTAACCAATCTTCCGATTGAGCAAAGCGAAGAATTTTGTCCACAGAATCGATATCTTTGATTTCACCCAACGCTGCGATCGCGGCTTGTTGAATGACAATTTCTTCACTTTCCAAAGCTTTGTAAAGTACTTCCTTAGCACGAGTATCTTTCAAATTCCCAAGCGCTACAGCAGCACTAAAACGTACCAGCCAATCTGTATCTTCATAAAATGCTCGCGATAGCGGTTCTAAAGCCCTAATATCGCCCAAGTATCCTAAAGCACCCGCAGCATCGGCTCTGATGCCATAATCCGAATCAGCTTGCAGTGTTTGGATTAAAATCGGATAGCAATCGGGTGTTTGTTTAATCCCTAACGCAAATATTGCCATCGAACGTAGTTGTAGAGATTCATCATCAAGTACTTTTTTGATTAAAGGTACTGCATCTTCCGCAGGGACATTCCTTAAAGAAGCAAGAGCAACCATTCTATCTCTTAAAGAAGAACTTTCTAATTGAGTAGTAATTTCTTGTAAGCTTGAATCTGACATCTAATTTAAAAATAGTTTTTACTAGTTACATTTCTATAAGTAACATTACATAAGCTAAGATACATTAGCCTGATGGTAGGTTTTTGCGATGATTACTTATTAACCATGCCAGTAAAATACCAGTAATCGCGCCACTTGCAGCCCAGCCTAGGCCATTAGATATAGTCCCACCGCCAATATTACAGGCTACTGCACATACATAAGAACCGATCGCACCTCTAGCAGCACCGCTCAAAGCGCTAGCGAGTATCCACCAACCCGCGTATCGAAAGTGACGACGCAGCAATAACCACTGAGCAAATCCCAAAACTGCAAAATTGACTGGTTCTTTAATAGTATTTAACCAAAAGACTTCCCATAATCCCCCAGTAGATGTCAGAAATTTAACTATAGGATTGAGAATTTCTTGGGTAAATATCATCAGATAAACACCTAATATCCAACCGAAACCGCTTGCAGGTATCCACCAAATAGCAGAATTTATATAACGTCGTAAAACTATCCATTGAGTAATTCCAATAACGAACCCACTCGCGATTAATTCCCAGAAAAAATCAGTAGGAGCAGCCATATAACCAATAAACGCACCACCGATACCAGTTGATAAAATCCAGAATAACCACAACATAATTGGGGGGATGGGGGGATGGGGAGATGGGGGG
>NZ_JAYGHM010000012.1:63032-105114 GCF_034931125.1 Rivularia sp. UHCC 0363
GGGAGATGAGGAGATGGGGAGATGAGGGGATGGGGAGATGAGGAGATGGGGAGATGAGGGGATGGGGAGATGAGGGGATGGGGAGATGAGGGGATGGGGAGATGAGGGGATGGGGAGATGAGGGGATGAGGGGATGGGGTAGTTAAACAGCGAGCAAGATGCTCGCACTACTCTTAACTCCTAACTCCTAACTCCTAACTATTAACTTCTAACTCCTTTTATTCCGTCTTTCTTCAAGTTTGAGTAACATTTCCGCGTGCATTTCGCGGGTTATGGGATAAAAATAGGTTAAAAATAATCCGCAAATTAAACATACTATGGGAACGGGACCGACAGCGATACGGATAGCTGAAAGTGCGGATTCTGGCTGGATGGGTAATTGAGTTTGTCCGGGGATATTTGCTAAGAAGCCGGAAGTTTGCAAGGCTATTCCGACTAAAAACAAACCAAGAGCTAAACCAAATTTTTGCAGTAGTACCATGAAACCATAAAATACTCCTTCGCGACGTTGCCCGGTTTGTAATTCATCTAGTTCAATTACATCAGGCATCATTGACCAAGGAACTAAATAAGCCACAGATACCCCAGAACCTGCCATTACTGCTAAAAAATACATTAAACCAATTTGACCAGGCTGTAAGAAGAATAATCCCGTAGCTGCGATCATCCATAAAAACATTCCCATAAAGTAAACGGCTTTTTTGCCAACTCGTTTACTTAATGCACCCCAGACAAATAACATTAATAAAGCGGTTCCCTGTACCCCGATCATGACTGCGGGTACATCTGATTCGTTTAACTTCATGCAATAAATCACAAAGTAAGGGATAACGCTAGCGGTTATTTGTACCCCCAACCAGGAAAAAAGATATATCCCAATGACGAATAGAAAAGGTTTGTTACTAAAAACAATTTTTATTTGTTCTGCAATGGGAAGCGATTCGCTTTCCTCACTTTGGATACGTTTCGCTTCAAAAGCCAAAACGCGATCGCGAGTTCCCCAAACGCACCAAAATAATCCTAAAACTGAAATTACCGCACAAACCGCTGCTAAAACTAAATACTGCTGTTGACGGTTAAAAATTTCCGAAAATGTTGGCGAAAATATTAGTTGTGCTAGTAATAATGAAACGATACTACCGCCGATGGAAAAAGCGAAGCGGATACTATTAAGACTGGTTCTTTCGTCGTAATCTTGAGTTAATTCTGGAGTCATTGCCGTATAAGGCAAATTGACCACCGTATAAAATACTTGAGATATTACTCCAATAATCACGTAATACCAAAATAATCCCCAAACGTTGGTAGTTGGGACAATCCACTGCAAAAAGAAGAAAATCCCAAAAGGAATTGCACCATACAATAGCCAAGGAAGACGACGACCCCAACGACCCGATTTAGTTCGATCTGTTAAAACTCCTACTATTGGGTCATTAACCGCATCCCAAATTTTACCTACCATCAAGATACTGCCAGCTAAACCTGCTGGAATACCGGCTACATTTGTAAAGAAAAACAGCAAATAGAATACGGAAATATTTGCAGTAATAGCCGGACCCAAATCTCCCGCACCGTAAGCTAGCTTAGTTTTTAAGTTGAGTTTTTTATCTTTACCGACTTGGGGATAACCATCAGCAGCAGAATCGTTCATAATACCCACACTCGTATTACAATAAAGAGTTTGGCATCTACTATTATTTTTATACCTCCCTTATGCCAGACCTTTATATCTCGTGGTCAGATTATCACCACAAAATTGAACAACTAGCTGCTCAAATCTATCAATCCGGCTGGGAATTCAACCAAATAGTTTGCCTTGCTAGAGGTGGACTGCGAGTAGGGGATATTATATCCCGTATATACCAGCAACCGCTAGCAATATTAGCAACATCATCTTACAGCGGTGCGGGCAAGCAAGAAAGGGGGCAATTAACCTTTTCTCATCATTTAACAATGACTACAGAAACATTAGGCTCGCGAATCCTTTTGGTTGATGACTTGGTAGATTCAGGAGTTACGCTCGAAGAAACTATTCCTTGGTTAAAGAAAAATATTCAGACCCCTATTGAAGAAATTCGTACTGCCGTTATTTGGTATAAAGCTTGCTCGGTAATCGCTCCTAATTACTATACAGATTACCTATCTGATAACCCTTGGATTCATCAACCATTTGAACATTATGAATCGATTAATCCAGCCGAACTTGCCGAACAAAAGTTAGGAGTGAGGAGTTAAGGGATTTTGGATTTTGGATTTTGGATTAAAAGATTTAGCAGTTATGGGATTTTAACAACTGATGCGTTTTTTGGATTTGTGCTGCGGACACGCTACGCGAATGGATTAGAAGATTTAGGAGTGAAGATTTAAGAGTTAGCTGTATAAATTTCTCCCAATGCTTGATACCCTATTCTAAATCCAAAATCCACTGACGCGGAAGCGTCTTCCCGTTTTTGTAATCCAAAATCTAAAATCTAAAATCTAAAATAGCCAGAGCCACATCGGCAGGGTGATGAGTAATAATACGGTTCCTAGAGCAATTGTTGTTACTGCTAAATCACTGTCGAGATTGAAGGCTTCAGCAATTATTAAAGTGGAGAAGGCGGGAGGCATTGCCATTTGCAGTAAAATTATTTTTGCTGGAGTACCTGTTATACCTAAAAGTGGTAAGGTACTGCCTAAGATGAGGGGTACTAGCAGCATTTTTATGGCGACGCTAACTCCTGCTTGGGGTACATTGTGCCAAGATTTTAACTTGCTCAGTCGCATTCCCATCAAAAGTAAAGATAAAATTACCCCACTCCAAGCGAGTTTTTCTAAATAAAATTCTGCAAAGAGGGGAATTTTCACTTGACGAAACAGCAAGCCGAATCCGAAACTCCATAAAGCCGGATTGATTAAGATTGCTTTAGTGTTTTGCCAAAAATTGGTAGCGCTACCACCAAAACGGGCTGCAAGAGCCACACCCAAACCCCAAGTACCGAACAACGAACCCAATAAATCGTAAAATATTGCCCAGGCAAAATACTCAGTCCCATATATTGACAGTGCTATGGGATAACCAAGAAAACCCGTATTTCCTACCATTGCCGATAAAATAAAACTTCCCTGAGTCGGCAACTGAGGAACTGTATTTGTAAAATAAGCTTGGCATTTTATTCCCAACCAAGCAAAAAAGGCTCCTAGGAAAATGGCTGCGTAAGCAATTACGGGTGCAACCCAAACTGTTCCTGATAAGTCGGCTTGGCGCAAAAAAGCAACAATTCCTATAGGTACTCCGATCCAAAAGAGAAACTGACCTAAGCGATTTGGAACCGTTGAAGGGAGCCTGCGTCCCAGGATAAATCCGATTAAAACCAATCCAAACAGCTTAAGGTATAGTTGTGACATACTCCTACACTGATGCTACTGCCTACAGTATAGGCTTCTCGGTGACTCCTGGTATTCCATCGAACATTGACCGAGCTTTATTCGCGATACGGGATGCCCCTCCGCACCGGGTTTTTATTAATTTTCTGTTAATATGTAGGCTGCATTTCTACATTTAATTGGGTTACACCTACATTTTGATTTTACTAAAAATCGGGTTAGCCTAACGGCTCACTTAGTGAAGGTAATTTATAAGCACACTTTCGTGGGCGAGTTTCCCGACTTGAGGAAAGTGTAAGGCTTCTTACGATTGAAGCCAAGAGGTTTATCAAGACAAAATCGGAAACTGCATATGTAACCTGTAATCTAACAGGTTTCTTTCTCTACAGTCTACAATCTTTAATGATTAGTGAACATTCATCAGGAGTTGAGCCTTGAATAATGAGTTTTCCGAAGAAGTACAAAACTCAACCCCCTCAGAAATTGGCGAAGATATTCCCCAAGCTTTGCGCGATACTCCTGATGCGGCACCCAAATTAGGTTTACGCCCCTGGTTTTTAGCGATCGCCGGAGTAACGAGTGTTGTTGTGCTTGCTGCAATCAGTGGTTTGATCTTTTACGCTGCTGCACCGAAAAATACTGCTAAGCAGCCGGAACCTACTAGTTCGGTTTCTCCCGATACACAAAATACTAATTCTAACAAAGAATCTATTTTGGGTCATCTAAAATACCAAGAAGCTTCAGCAAAGCAAATTGTAGCAATTAATGCCAACGGGCGGGTAAGACTGCGAGAATCTGCGGCTAAAAAATTTGAGCAGATGGTCAAAGATGCCCGTGCTTCGGGTATTAGATTAGTGCCAATTTCAGGGTTTCGCTCCATCAAAGAACAGGAACAGTTATTTTTTCAAGTAGGTGCTACACGCAATCAAACACCAGCCCAAAGAGCATCAGTTAGCGCTCCTCCCGGACACAGCGAACATCACACGGGTTACGCTGTAGATATCGGTGATGGTGCGGTCCCAGCAACGAATCTGAGTACAAATTTTGAAAACACCCAAGCCTTTAAATGGTTGCAAGCCAACGCAGCACGTTACAGTTTTGAATTGTCATTCCCTAAAGATAATATACAAGGCGTGAGTTACGAACCTTGGCACTGGAGATTTGTTGGCGATCGCGATAGTTTGGAGACTTTTTATAAAGCTAAGGATATTAAGCCAGTTCCCACACCATAGTCTTAGGGAAAATTATCTGGCGAATATAATGCCTGAGCAACCGCCCTCAGCCTAGAAGGCTGGGGCTACAATTACGAAGCCCGCCTGCGCTGGCTAGAGCCTTGTAACTACCCGGAGAACGTGATTCCTAATTATATCTAGTTCAATCAGATATATTTTTTAAAATATCTAATGTCACTTTAGGTTCTAAAATGCCTAGATCTGATTGGGACTTTATTTCTACGTTCCCATTTAAATTTCCCCATGAGAAAGAACAAGAAAAAATAGCCAACTTCCTAACCGCGATTGATCGCAAAATCGAAACCCTCTCCCGTCAAATCGACCAAACCGAACAATTCAAAAAAGGCTTACCGCAAAAACTGTTTGTGTAGATTGTTAAAATTAAATCAACTAATCCAGAGCCAAACTGACCCCAAGCAACTGCAAACCATAGGAGGTAACGAACCATGATCGCAGCCAAAGAAAATTTCCCCACCCTAACCCCCGAAGAATATTTCACTTGGGAAGAACAGCAACTAGAAAAACACGAACTGATCGACGGTCAAGTTTATGCTATGGGCGGCGGTCAAGCTTATGCCATGAGCGGTGGTAGCAAAAACCATAGCTTACTTGCTGCCAAATTCATCACATTGTTTACTAGTCATTTAGAAGGGAGTGGCTGCGACACCGCAACTTCAGACCTGCGAATTAACATTGTTGGCACAAATAACTACACATATCCAGATGTCAGCGTCACCTGCGACGATCGCGATAAAACCACAACCCAATATATTACCTACCCCTGCTTAATCGTTGAAGTTCTCTCAAAAACTACGGAAGCCTATGATCGCGGTGGCAAATTCAGAATGTACCGCCAAAACCCAGCCTTAATTGATTACCTACTAGTCAGTTCCACCAGCATCGAAATCGACCTGTATCACAAAAACGACGCAGGCGACTGGTTGATTATCAACTACAAAGTAGGCGACACAATCGAACTCAAAAGCATTAACCTTAATTTCCCCATTGAACAAGTCTATCGCGGTTTAACCCTTGAACCAGGGAATGGGGAATAGAATCAAAGCATTACTCATTATTGCCCAATATGCTAACCCTAGAAATAGCCATTCAAAAAATCCAACAACTCCCCCTCGAACAACAAAAAAAAGTGATCGAATTTGTATAATTCCTTGAATTTCAAGCCGATCGCCAACAACCCGAAACACCTCCCCAACAAGATCAAGACTTTTTCGCCCTAGTCGGAATTTGGGAAGGGAAAAACATTACCCTAGACACCATCCGTAAAGACGCATGGGGTGAAGAGAATCAACTTTATCAAATGATAAGGTTGACTTTGATTTGTTTTTGAGGCAATCTTCAACGATTTCATGATTCTCCCTAAATCGCCCAATAACTGCAAATCCTTGCCAACTGCTTGTTCAAACACTAACAACCCACATTCTGCACTTCACTATCTAATACGCAATGATTATGGAGTATAGATAACTTGGCAAGCACAAAATTTGCAAAAGTAAAGTATTTGTAAGTAAAAAATCACCAAGCTAACCATATTTTTTATATTGCTTTATACTACAAAGTGAAACACGAAATACAGGTTAAAAACTATCCAAAAATCGGAACAATAAGTTTGCCACATTCTATTGGAAGCATAAGCTTGCCGTTGCGGCAAAGTTATGAGTAAAGTCACATTGATAACTACTCATTGTTAATTGTAAAAATGGAGCTAAGCGGATTCGAACCGCTGACTTCCTCAATGCCATTGAGGCGCTCTACCAACTGAGCTATAACCCCGCAAAATGCATCTTTCATGATGCCTGAATAACCTACAATTTGTCAATATATAAATTTGAAGATGTTTAACTAAGAAGTATAACAATGAAATTAATCATAACCATAAAATAACAAAAAAATTATGATGAAGCTTGTAGCAAGTAGCTCATACAGTGTCCCATGAGAAAGTAAACTACCATCATCGCGGCGGCTGCTAGAGCAACTAACATACCAGCTAGCATCAACGAAAATTCTTTGTCTTCAAAAGCCTTTTCCATTAAGTGTAAAGACCAAGCTACTAACGCTACATCAAGAACTAAAATAGGTATCAACATTTTTCTTAAGTTATATTAATTATTGTTAACTTATATTAACATCGTTTCTAAGAACTGTGTTGAACTAATTTAGATGTTGAAGAAGCGAAGATTTTACTTTTTAAAGCGAGTTTCGGATGGGAATTTTTCGCTCATTTAAGTAATTCTTGATTTGCGCTACACTAAGCTGTCCGTAATGCAAAAGCGACGCTAACAATGCTGCTTCAGCTTGTCCCTCGGTAACTGCGGTATATATATGTTCGCAATTTCCCGCACCACCAGAGGCGATTACCGGAATATTTACAGAGTTGGCAATTGACTTAGTTAATTCAATGTCATAACCAGCTTGAGTACCATCAGCATCCATACTTGTTACTAACAGTTCTCCTGCACCTCGTTTTTCAAGTTCTTGCGCCCAATGAAGGGCATCTAAACCAGTATTTTCTCGTCCGCCGCGAATATAAACATCCCAACCAAAATTATCTGTATCTAACCTTCGCTTAGCGTCGATCGCCACAACTATACACTGATTACCAAAACGTTCGCTGGCTCGATTAATGAAATCTGGGTTTCGTACCGCAGTAGAATTAATACTAACCTTATCTGCTCCAGCTCGTAACAGTTCTTTAACATTTTCTAAGGTTTGGATTCCACCACCTACGGTTAGCGGAATAAATACCTGTTCGGCAGTACGGTAAACCACGTCAAGAATGATGCCTCGGTCTTCATGAGTAGCTGTAATATCCAGAAACACGATCTCATCTGCACCAGCTTCATCGTAAACCTTTGCTAATTCTACTGGGTCGCCAGCGTCCTTGAGGTCTACAAAGTTAACTCCTTTGACAACTCGTCCCGCCTTGACATCTAAGCACGGTAAAATTCTCTTAGCTAGCATGATTTATGAAAGCACTCCCATCGTATTTACCCGAAATATAAATTTTAGAACTGACTTGCTTACTCGACAAAAAAAATTTTGGCATCCGTGCTTTCTCGCATTTACTGCGGCGATAAATTCTGACTCATTGCTCCAATTGAAACAATCAAAAAACTATCTATAAGCGGATTATGGCGATTATCTCCTCTAAAAAACAGCCCCAAGAACCAAACAAAGAACCGCGTCAGCGAAAGGAAGTTGTTAAAGAACCCAGCGATGAAAATCTTTTGCAACCCCAAGCGGCCGTAGATGAGACTGATAATAAAGAAGAGGGTATTCGTCCACAGCGGTTTGCCGATTATATTGGGCAAAAAGATTTAAAAGATGTACTTGAAATTGCAATCAAAGCAGCCAAATCCAGAGGTGAAGTACTAGATCACCTGCTGCTTTACGGTCCTCCGGGGCTAGGTAAAACTACAATGGCAATGATTTTAGCATCCGAAATGGGGGTAAATTACAAAATTACCAGCGCCCCTGCTTTGGAACGTCCCCGAGACATTATGGGACTGCTAATCAATCTTAAACCTGGAGACATTATCTTTATTGACGAAATTCATCGCTTGTCCCGGATGACCGAAGAAATCTTATATCCGGCGATGGAAGATTATCGTTTGGATATTACTGTAGGTAGAGGTTCTAGCGCTCGTACTCGCAGCATTCCCCTAGCGAAATATACCTTAGTTGGAGCAACAACCCGCGTCGGAGCCTTGAGTTCTCCCCTGCGCGATCGCTTTGGTTTAATTCAAAAACTAAAATTTTATGAAGTTGAAGAACTCAGCCAAATTGTCCTGCGAACTGCTCAATTACTGAAGACTGATGTAACCAAAGATGGAGCCTTAGAAATCGCCCGTAGAGCGCGAGGAACGCCGCGTATTGCCAATAGATTACTCAAGCGCGTCCGCGATTATGCTGAGGTCAAAACAACTGGCAAGATCGACGAAAGCGTAGCAGCCGAAGCTCTGCAATTATTCCAGGTAGACCCCTGCGGCTTAGATTGGACCGATCGCACAATGTTAAGCACCATCGTCGAACAATTCAATGGTGGTCCTGTGGGATTAGACACAATTGCCGCTGCGACAGGTGAAGACACCCAAACTATTGAAGAAGTATACGAACCATATTTAATGCAAATTGGTTACTTACAGCGGACTCATCGTGGTAGGGTAGCAACACCTGCGGCTTACAAGCATTTAGGTTTTAAGCCACCAAACGAACAATTATCTTTGCTTTCCTAACATAAAAAGAGTTAGGAGTTAGGAGTTAAAAGTTAGGAGTTAGGAGTTAAAAGTTAGGAGTTAGGAGTTAGGAGTTAAAAGTTAGGAGTTAAAAGTTATTAATCAGTGTCATCAGTGTCATCCATTTAATCCGTGTTCGGAGTTAAGTATTATTGATAAATTTTCCCTATCTACTTACATTTTTGTGGGATGGGCTTCGAGTCCGTCCTTTCTATATCAATTGAAATTACTATGACCAAACTAATTGCAATCTTATTAAGTTTACTTCTAATATTTAGCTGGGTTGAACCCGTTGCTGCTTTAACAACTCAGCCTCTTAACCTGACACAAGACCAATTAAACCAACAGGATGAGTTCGCAAATCAGGCTTTTGATGCTACCAACAAAGGTGATTTTGCTACCGCTGAAAAATATTGGACGAAAATTATTGAAGCATTCCCCGATAATGCAGCAGCTTTAAGCAATCGGGGAAACTCTAGAGTTAGTCAAAATAAATTAGAGCAAGCATTAGCAGATTTTAATAAATCGGTAGAGCTTGCACCTAATGTCACAGATCCTTATTTAAATAGAGGAACCGCTTTAGAAGGTTTAGGAAGATGGGATGAAGCGATCGCAGATTATAATCACGTTTTGGAATTAGACCCCAACGATGCAATGGCTTACAATAACCGGGGAAATGCCGAAGCTGGTTTAGGAAAATGGGATGAAGCGATCGCAGACTATCGTAAATCAACTGAAATTGCTCCAAATTTCGCTTTTGCTCGGGCTAATTACGTTCTTGCGCTTTATGAAACGGATCAAAAAGATCAAGCTATTCGGGAGATGAAAAATATTATCCGTAAATATCCTCAGTTTCCCGATGTACGGGCTGCACTTACGGCTGCACTTTGGGTAGCAGGAGAAAAAGGTGAAGCTGAAAGTAATTGGGTTGCAGCTTATGGATTAGACCGTCGTTATAAAGATATTGATTGGGTGAAAAACGTGCGACGCTGGCCCGATAGTATGGTAGCTGCTTTGGAAAAGTTTTTGAAGTTGCAGTGATTTTACTTGTATTATATTTTTGAGACAACTACAACTTAAATCCTACTAAAAATTACATTTGTTACGTATTTATTTATGATGATTATGTATAAATAAAATAAATACGTAATTAAGGATAAAATTTTCTATGAACTGGAAAAGTATCGGATTATTCACCAGTGGAATTGTAATGTCCACTACAGTGTCTTCGATGTTCGCAGGAATTACAAATGCTCAATCAGTGCGATCGCTAAATCCAAATTTAGTACCAGTTCAAGGAAAAACAGTTCAAAATTTTGTTCCTAAAGGTTGGAAAATTCAGGATAAAGTGGAAGGAGATATCAATCGCGATGGGAAACCAGATACGGTATTAACCTTAATTGAAGCAGGAACAGAATTTGAACGTAGCCGTGCAGTAGTAGTTTTAATCAAGCAGGCAAATGGAAATTTACAACGTCTAGCAGTTGCGAATAAATTATTACTATGCTCATCCTGTGCAGGTGTTCTCAGTAGTCCAGATGGAGCAGGCACAAATATTGAAATTAAATCGGGAGTTATTACAATATCTCAGTTAAGTGGTTCTCGATCGGCACGTAATACTGTATACCGTTTTTGGATAGATAAATCTTCTCAGAGATTAGTATTAATTGGTAAAGATACTCTTGATTTTGATCGTGTGAATGGTGATTCAACTTTGATTAGTCAGAACTATCTAACCGGACAACAAATAGTCGAAAAGTCTCGCGCTCAAAAAGTAGTTTCGACTAAAAAATCTACAATTCCTAGAAGCAAGCAGTTGATTGAAACTGTAAGTATCTATAATAATTAATTTTATTTTTGAAGAGTTCGACGCGAAAAAACGACCTCTCAAAAACCTTAAAAGCGTTGACTAAATTGGGTTGAGAAGTCGGGCTTTGAAATGGGAGTATCTGTAACACCCTTACAAATTTTCTAAAAACCCGACTTCTGACAATTGAATTATTTTTATAGAACTCAGGTTTATTTAAACTTAAACTTGCACCAAATTATCGGTAAGAATAGAAATCATATCCGAAGCCAAAATTTGCACTGTTTCTTTACTAATTGAAGGTTGAGAAAACATAAAATTCAACAACATTTTCCCGCGAAAAGTAGAAACAGCAGCAGCAAAAACACCTCCAAATGCTGATTGTGCTGTAACAAAGCTAATTTCTTCTAATTCAAATTGACCGTAATTATGCGGTATATTAATCCGACCAATATTAGTTAAAGCAGCACTTACAGCCGATTGATAAGGACTTTTGAGAAAAGATGTCATAATCGTTTTAAACATCAACATTTGTCTGAATGCACTGCCGCTTGCTAAACCTTTTTCTAATTTTTGTTTGATATCTCGTGCTAAATCCCAGAAATTATCGTTTATTTGGAAATTATGAAAAGAAAGAATAGCAGAAGCTATTGCACCTAGATCCTCGTTATTTAATTGTGGTTTTAAACGCAAGCGTAAACTCACAGATGAGCGAAAGCTGAAATAATTATTTTTTATTTGGGAAGTATTAGTTTTTTTAGCAACTGCAAACAACATTGCAGCACCCAAAGCAGCTTGTACTGTAGTTTTTTGTTGCCGACAAACGTCTAGCAAGCGTGTAGTTAATTCTGGATCTAGCTTTCTATGCACCATTCCGCAGCTACGAGATTCTAAAGGTATGTTTTTTTCAAAAATTAAAGTTATAGGTTGATAACGCAATAACTGTATTTTCAAGTTCAATAAATAAACAATATTACCTATTTGTCCTGTAAAACCCTGAATTGATTTTGGTATTAATTTGTCAATAGAAGGTAATTGAGTTAACCGATTAACATTAGTTTCTATTTTCCCTTCCGCAATATTTTGACAATTAGTTAATATTTCCGAGTGTAATTGGATGGATGATGAAGCATCTGCGATCGCGTGATGTATGGTTGTGAGCAGATAACAAGTATTTTCGTCTTCCTCAAAATTAATCAGCGTGACTCGTAGCAGATTGCGATCGCTATCGATTTTTTGATTTAATTCTTCGATAACAACTTCTTCCCACTGCTCTATTTGTTGCTTCTGCACAACTGATAATGGGATTTTCTCGGCTCCTGTTTCAAACCAAAAACTATTTGATTTTGCGACAATCCGAGAATTAAGTAAAGGATGACGACTTTGAGTAACATCAAGCGCTTGTCTGAGCAATTCTTCACCAACAATTCCTTTAATGCGGCTAATCGTCACAATATGAAACGAAGCCGCAAGATTATTTAAAATTTCCATTGCTTGCTCGTGGGCAGCAAGTTGTCTGTTTTTTAACATGGGTAGATGGGGAGACAAGGTGATGGGGAAGAAAGAATTTTTAATTCCTAACTTTCAATTCAAAATCTAAAATCCAAAATCTAAAATCTCCTAACTATTAACTGCTAAATTGACTCCTGAATTTTTTCTGGAGTTAATTCTTGGACGTTACTTAAAACTATTCTTGCTCCGGCTTTTTTAAGGGATTCAGCGTAATCATCTCGCTTTTGTGATGTTTTCTGAACGTGAGGAGGTAATACTCCTACACCAATCCAAGTACGATTTGGTTTATTACTCCTCGCTTTCTCTACAGTGTACATATCCGCAACCGTATCTCCCACGTAAATGACTGCTGGGAAATTATTCCCATTATCAATGTCATGTTCAAGTAATTCCAGTGTCGAAAATAGTCCTGTGGGGTCTGGTTTTCCTGGTGCATCTTCCATTGCAATTAATACGGGAGATTGTAAACCCAGACGTTGTTGCAAAACATAGGTCGCTGAAGCGCGAGTTGCACCGCTAAAAAATCCCCAGCGAATCCCAGCTTCGGTAAGTTGATTTAAGTAGCTCGGTTGTAATAATAATGGTTCGTCGCGAATGTATCCCGTCAAATTATTCGGGTCAGCACCTCGATAACGGGATTGAAAAAAAGCCACAATCGATTCATAATCAATATTTATTTGCTCGCGAGATTGTTCTAGAGTTTCAAAGTAACGATAAATTAACTCTTGAGAACCTTCCCAATCATTATTCCACACACCTTCGGACTTAAGCAGGTCAATATCATCTGCTGTAGGACGATATCCTTGTGCTGTAAAATGCTCTACAGTATCTGCTAGCGCTCGTCGATAGGAACCCGACACATCACGCACGACACCATCAATATCAAAAATAATAATCGCAGGAATAGAATGTTGATTCATAGTTATCAATTATCAGTTATCAGTTATCAATTATCAGTTAACAATAATCAGCGACCAGTTACCAGCTACGAAGGAATCAATATTTCTTCTCCATCCCCCCCATCTCCCAAATGCAATTGCTCAGGTGGTGAAGTAATAAGTTAAAATAGGCGATTGCTACTTGTTATTAATGGTTACTTAAATATATGGAAAATCCAATTCCAACACCAACACCAACAGCAACTCCAACACCAACTCTAACTTCAACTCCAACTCAAGAGGAGTTAGCCAAGTTTATTTTGAAGATTTTGTGGTTAGATGATAACGTCGCTCTAGCGGTCGATCAGGTGGTAGGTAAAGGTTTTAGCCCTTTGACAAAGTACTTTTTCTGGCCTCGGACTGATGCGTGGGAAGAGTTGAAAAATGAGTTAGAGTCGAAACACTGGATTGATGAAGTGGAGCGAGTCGAGATACTTAACAAAGCAACAGAAGTTATTAATTACTGGCAAGAAGAAGGTAGAAAACGTCCGATGTCAGAAGCTCAAGGTAAATTTCCTGAAGTTATTTTTACAGGTAGTAATTAAGGAACTAGTAATCTGGATCTTGGTTAAAATTCGTACTTTAACCTTTGGTATCGTAATGAAAATATAAGACGACAGCAAGCTGTACCAAAGTAAAAATTAAAAAACCCGGTTTTTCGTTTGAAAAGACCGGGTTTTTCAATAGCGTAAAGTAAGAAAAAATACTTAGCAAGCAAAAGTCTTAGAATAGTCTGAATTCAAGCGTTTCAATGACTAATAGCCGTTTTTTACGTAGAATGGTTTTTTTTGAGTGCTATTACTGAAGCATAAAGTATAATATCGTTGCAATATGGTTAACAGATATTAGATAAATAAGTAATTGTAATTTAGTATGAATTACTTTGTTTAAATCGTATCGAACAAGTACGCATTATTAGAAAACAACTATTTAAGTGTATAGCTTGCTCTGTAAAAATATCATATAGAAGCACTGTACACAATTTTTTAGCAAAGATAGGTCAGCGGGGATAGGATAACCGTGATTCAGATATTTGGAAACTTTTTAGAAAATTTATTCGCTAAGGATAACTTAGAAAAAGCTCAGATTTTCGGTGATTTTGTGGAAAGACCGCAACAAGATGAGCATTTAACTTTAGGATTTTCGCCGTCTCTTATTCCCATAAAGAAACGTTGGCGTAATAATGGTTTATCAGCAGATTACATTGCTAATTATTTAGCGACATTTTTTCCACCAAAAGCAGATGAACCCGGCAGCATAGAGAAGTTAGCGGAGATGAAAAGTGCTATTAGCTATATTGCTAATGAACTGTTAGAAAATTCGATGAAATATTCTGACACAACTGCCTTTTATCCGATTACATTACATATTCAATTGGATAATAATAAAATTAGATTGTTTGTTGATAATAGTATTCTTGCTTCACAAATAGAAAATTTTCAGATTTTTATTAAAGAATTACTTGAGTCTGACCCGGAGGAGCTTTTTATTCGTAAATTAGAAGAAAATGCTTTATCTGAAAATACTTCTAGTTCTGGGTTAGGTTTTTTGACAATGATTAATGATTATTCGGCCAAAATTGGATGGAAGTTTGATACTGTCGAGAAAAAATCGCCAGTGATGACTGTAACTACTATGGTTGAGTTAGCTGTTTAAAGTGTTTAGAATATTTAATCTACTAATATGGAGATAAGGAGCTTACTAGAAATGCAAGTTAAGGGTGAAAATTATAACGTTTGGTACGATAAAAATAATGGTGCGGTTAGTTTTAATGGTGCATTAAGACTTACCGGAATGCAAGATTACGCACCAATTTTACAGCTACTAAATGAAATAGCTTCTACAGAACCGCCAAATATGGTAATTAATTTACAGGGCTTGGAATTTCTCAATAGTTCGGGAATTAGTATGCTGTCAAAATTTGTAATTGGGATGCGAAAAAAATCCATACAAATGAAAATTATTGGTTCTACTAATGTTCCTTGGCAAGGCAAATCACTGAAAAATTTACAGAGATTGATGCCGGGATTAACTTTAGATTTACAATAATTATTTTTATATAAATAGGAAGCGATTCTGCTTCCAATAATAATTACAAATTTTTTATTTTAAAATAGAAGGATAAATGTGATATGCAAGATAAAAAGAACGATAATTTCTTACATAGTATATTTAGTGAAAAAAAATATCGACCACTTCTCATATCAGCAGTACTATTTTTATGCTTTGATTTAGGGGTGTTGATTCCTAACTATATTTTTTCTACATTACTTAAAAAAGATGCAGTAAGTATTAATTTGGCGGGAAGGCAAAGAATGCTTTCTCAAAAGATGTCTAAATCATTATTAGAAGTAAAAAATAGACAGGAAACAGGCAATTCTTTTAAGCAGGAGCAAGAAGAATTAAATCAAGCTTATCAATTATTTGATAATACTCTAAATGCTTTCCAAGAAGGAAAAATAGTTAAAAATGCTGATACTGAACCAGTTTACTTAAAAGCTGTAGAAACTGAGAGAGGTAAACAAATTCTCAAAGAAGCTTTAGCACTATGGAACCCTTATAAAGAGAAGATCCAACCGATTTTAAAAGCAGATAAAGCAATTCAATTTAAAGACTTACAAGCTGCTATTGACTATTCTCGCGCAAATAATCTCAAGTTGCTTGACTTAATGAATCAGTTAACTATTGAACAAGAAAAAATTTCTCAGACAAGAAGTGGATATTTGCAACTGATTCAGCTTGTAGGAATGGCTTTAGTTTTAGGAAACTTTTTCGTTCTCTTGTCCCGCAGTTTTAAGCGCTTAAAAAGAGTGGATCAAGAACTTCAAACAGCAAATTCACAAATTCTTCAACTCAACGAACGGTTGCAGGCTGATAATATGCGTATGAAGTCTGAGTTGGATGTTACCAAACGTTTACAGCAAATGATTCTACCCAAGTCTTCGGAGTTGGAATCTGTGGAAGGACTCGATATTGCTGGATTTATGGAAGCTGCTGATGAAGTGGGTGGTGATTATTATGATGTTCTCAATTTGAATGGAAGTGTAAAAATTGGTATTGGTGATGTAACCGGACATGGTTTAGAAAGTGGAATGCTGATGTTGATGGTGCAAACAGCCGTCCGTACTTTACAAGAAGTTGAAGAAACCAATCCAGTAAGGTTTATGGATATATTAAACCGTACCATTTACAAAAATATCCAGCGGATGGATTCTGGTAAGAATTTGACTTTATCATTAATTGATTACAGCGAAGGCGAACTCAAACTGACAGGACAACACGAAGAAGTGATAGTAGTACGCAGTAATGGTGAAGTTGAACTGTTAGATACTACAGACCTTGGTTTTCCAATTGGTTTAGATGACGAAATTGCCGATTTTATTGCTCAAAAGAAAATACAGTTAGAAATTGGTGATATTGCAGTACTTTTCACCGACGGAATTACCGAAGCTGAAGATCTTCACGGAAATTTTTACGGAATTGAAAGGCTTTGTGAAATGGTCAAACAAAACCGTTACTTTAATGCTAATGGAATTAAAGATGCTGTAATTAAAGATGTGCGATCGCATATTGGTTTACAACAGGTATTTGATGATATCACGCTATTAATTTTGAAGCAGAAAGATACAGGTTTTAGTTTAAATCAGCTTGAGTCTGAAAATTTAGAACCGATTGGTGTTTAACCGTTAATAGTTAATTGTTAATAGGTCATATTACAGTCAAAATTTATTAAAAAAGGAATATATCCCGGTGGTGCAAGTATTTGGTGATTTCGTTGAATCAATGCGAGAAAAAGAAAATTTAACTTTAGGGTTCTCTCCTTCTGCGGTACCAATTCAAGAACGTTGGCGTAATAATGGTTTATCTGCTGATTACATTGCTGATTATTTAACAACTATATTAAACGCTGATGAAAATGAATCTGAAAATGCAGATTATTTAGCTGAGATAAAAAGCTCGGCTAGCTATATTGCCAATGAATTGCTTGAAAATGGGATGAAATATTGCAACGAACAAACACATTATCCTGTTACTTTTCATGTAGAATTAGCAGCTAATGAAATCAGATTTTTTCTGGAAAATACAGTTATTCCTGCAAATGCCGAAAAGTTAAAAGAATTTATTCAAGAATTAACTGATTCAGATCCAGATGAGTTTTATATCCGTCAGCTAGAAAAAACAGCAGAAGCTGAATTAGAAGACAATACAAGTTCTGGATTGGGTTTTTTAACCATAATTAATGACTATTCTGCCAAGTTAGGCTGGAAGTTTCAAACTTTAGAACAAAATCCTTTATTAATGAGCGTTACTACTTTAGTGCGTTTGATGGTAAAGCAAACCGAACAACCGAACCAAGCTGCGACTGAATTAGAAATTAAGGGCGAAAATTTTAATATTTTTTACGATAGTAATACTAAATTTGTCAACTTCACTGGTAGAGTCAGACTGAGGGGATTGCAAGAATATACTGTTGTTTTTGATTTGTTTGATAAAGTAGTAGAAATAAACGCAAATTTAATTTCTATTGATTTACAAAACCTAGAACTGATCAATAGTTCGGGAATCGATATGCTATCAAAGTTTATTATTACTACGCGCAAGAAAAAGACAGTTCAAATCATGATTATCGGTTCTAACGCTAATAGTTGGCAAGCAAAGTTATTGAAGAATTTACAGCGATTGATGCCTAGTTTAAAATATGAATTGAAATAAGATGGTAATTGGTAATTGGTAATTGGTAATTGGGCATTGGGCATGGGAAGATAGTTTTTAATTATTAACTCCTAACTCTTAACTCCTAACTCCTAACTCTTGACTTTTTCTCTCCTTCATCATAATTAAAACTCCTCCAAGGCAATACAAAGGAGGAGTTTTTGATTTATTTGATTTAAATACCAAATAACTAAGTATTTACACCATACCACCAGCGGCTTGAAAGCGAGCGCGGGCGCGTTTATAGGTTTGATTTGCTTGGATTTGGGCTTGTCTGTCCCCTTGTGCAACTTGGTTGAGACGAGTTTGGGCTTCGTTAAAAGCATTACGGGCTTCTTCAAGGTTGATTGATTCACCCTTTTCGGCACCGTTAACTAAAATTGTGACTTCATCTTCATCGACTTCTGCAAAGCCACCTAAAAGAGCGATCGCTACCCAATTTTGATTTTTATCGGCACGTACCCGCATTACACCTGTATCCAAGGCACTTAATAGTGGTGCGTGTCCGCTAAGGATACCAAGTTGTCCGGTGGTGCTTGGTAAAACGACTTCTTCAGCCGTTGAATCCCAGACTGTTTTATCTGGGGAGATTACACGAACGGTTAATGTCATTTTGATTTTGGATTTTGGATTTTGGATTTTAGATTTTAGATTGTCTTCTCTTTGAAAGAACAGCCAAAATCATAGTTGTTCGTTGATGGTTACAGTAGTGCGACCATCTTGGTCGCTCGCAAAATTGATCTTGGTCGCTCGCAAAATTGATCTTGGTCGCTCGCAACATTGATCTTGGTCGCTCGCAACATTGATCTTGGTCGCTTGTGACATTCATCTTGGTCGCTCGTGACAATCTCCACAAGATATTGCTAATAACGAACAAGATGTTGCTACAATGTCCGCAAGATGCGGACACTAACAACTAATAACTAATACTAACCTTTCATTTTTTCTGCTTTTGCTCTGGCTTCGTCGATGCTACCAACCATGTAGAAAGCTTGTTCTGGTAAGTCATCTAGTTCGCCAGCAAGAATTGCTTTAAAGCCTTTGATGGTGTCTTCGAGCTTAACGTATTTACCAGGTGCGCCGGTGAATACTTCTGCAACGAAGAATGGCTGAGACAAGAAACGCTCTACTTTACGAGCGCGAACTACTGTAAGACGGTCATCTTCGGATAATTCATCTAAACCAAGAATGGCGATAATGTCCTGAAGTTCTTTGTAACGTTGCAGTGTGGATTGTACCGCACGGGCTGTTTGATAATGTTCTTCACCAACGATGTTGGGTTGCAACATAGTAGAAGTAGAACCTAATGGGTCAACAGCGGGGTAAATACCTTTTGCTGCTAAACCACGAGACAATACTGTGGTTCCATCTAAGTGAGCAAAGGTTGTTGCTGGTGCGGGGTCGGTGAAGTCATCCGCAGGTACGTATACCGCTTGAATCGAGGTAATTGAACCTTCGTTGGTAGAGGTGATTCGTTCTTGCAGCGTACCTACGTCAGTACCTAATGTGGGCTGATATCCCACAGCAGAAGGCATTCTTCCCAACAGCGCCGATACTTCGGAACCTGCTTGGATAAAGCGGAAGATATTGTCAATAAATAACAGTACATCCTGCTTGTTAACATCGCGGAAATATTCTGCCATTGTCAATGCAGATAAACCAACGCGCATTCTTGCACCGGGTGGTTCGTTCATCTGACCGTACACCAAGGCAATTTTTGATTCATTCAAGTTATCGGAGTTGATAACTTTGGATTCAATCATTTCGTTGTAGAGGTCATTACCTTCGCGGGTACGTTCCCCTACTCCACCAAATACTGATACACCACCGTGTTCAGTAGCGATGTTGTTGATCAACTCCATCATAATAACGGTCTTACCCACACCTGCACCGCCGAACAGACCGATTTTTCCACCGCGTCTGTAGGGAGTTAACAAGTCAACAACCTTAATTCCGGTTTCAAATACGGAAGGCTTGGTTTCCAGGTCGATAAGTTTAGGAGCATCGCGGTGAATCGGAGAACGTTCGTCAGTATCTACGGGACCTCTGTTGTCTACAGTTTCGCCGAGGACATTAAAAATTCTACCCAAGGTAGCTTTTCCTACAGGTACGCTGATGGGAGCGCCGGTATCTGTCGCTTCCATTCCCCGCACCAAACCATCGGTGGAAGTCATGGAAACAGCCCGCACCTGATTGTCGCCCAGCAACTGCTGCACTTCGCACGTAACGGACATTTCTTGTCCTGCTTCGTTAGTACCTTTAACTATCAAAGCGTTGTAGATAGCGGGCATTTTTCCGTTAGGAAATTTTACGTCTACAACTGGACCGATAACTTGAGTAATGTAACCAGTTTTTGTTTTTTCTGCGGTGGAAACCATACTGAGCCTAAATTACGAAGCTATATTTTTACTCTTTACAGACGTAGAGACTTTAAGATTAACTCATGTCATCTTCAAGATTAGCACCGAACGACACTATTATTAGCCAAAAATTGAGCAACAACTTTTTGAGATGAGGGGACAAGGGGATGGGGGGAAATGAATAACAACTGTCAACTGTCAACTAACTCCTCACTCCTAAAGAAAATAGCCCTCTTTACTAAATTGCAAAGAGAGCATACGTCATGCCATTTCACTTACTGTTTAATTCACTTCCTAAAATAGAATTCCGTAAATTTAAACTCTTAATAATTATTTTGTCACATAATATTTTTGTATTGTAGCTAACTTTAATTCAGATATTTTAAAGTTACTGGTCTCAGCACGCTTGCATTGATTATAACTTGTAAGTATTCTTACATAATCTTGATGATTAAAGATTAATTTTGTGAGAACTTTCTCATGTAACTTTCACAGATACTTCATCAGTAAGGTTGATTGTATATATATAGCAAACAAAACGCGAGGATACTACAGAAAAAATACTGTAATGAATAAATATTTGTGTATTGTAAATGGAATATATCACGTTAATTATTAGCACTTGTTGAATACAGTTAAGTACCTAATTCAAAGTGAATTTTAGGAATAAAAATTATGAGATTAATGGTATATTCTCACGATGCATTTGGTCTAGGTAACATTCGGAGAATGTTAGCGATTTGCGAACACTTGGTCAACGAAATTCCGCAACTATCAATTTTATTGCTGTCTGGTTCTCCAATGCTTCAAGGATTTCGTTTGCCAAAACGGCTAGATTATATTAAATTGCCTTGTTTGAATCGGGGAAACACGGGTGAAGTTGCAGTAAAATTCTTGGAAATGGGTATAGATGAAACAATAAAATTACGGTCGCAATTAATTTTATCAGCGGCAATAAATTTTAAGCCAGATGTGTTTTTAGTAGATAAAAAACCATTAGGAATCAAAAATGAGTTAAAGAATACTGTTAATTATTTACACAAACATTTACCAAAAACTAAACTAGTTCTACTTTTGAGAGATATTTTAGATGCACCAGAAAAAACTATTAATGAGTGGGTAAAACATCAATATCATCAAACTATTGATAAATTTTACCAACTTCTTTTAGTCGTTGGCTTGGAAGAGGTATTTGATTTGTGTCAAGAGTATAAACTTCCAGCAACAATAGTTGAAAAAGTGCGTTTTTGCGGTTATATTCGTCGTCCTCACGGATGTAAAACAAGTAAAATTATTCGTCAAGAATTACAGTTAACACCGAAACAAAAATTAGTATTAGTTACTCCCGGTGGTGGAGAAGATGGTTATCAATTAGTTAATACATATCTTCAAGGACAAGAATTATTAAAAAATAGTCAATATTCTATCAAAAATTTAGTGTTTTGCGGTCCGGAAATGCCTAAAGAACAAAAGCAAGAACTATATAAACTCGCAACTAAATTTCCTCAAGTAGAAATGAGAGAGTTTACCAATAACTTGATGAGTTATATCTCAGCAGCAGATGCAGTGGTATCTATGGGAGGTTACAACACCATTTGTGAAATTCTCTCAGCGGCTAAACCTGCGGTAATCGTACCCAGAATCAAACCTTCCGAAGAACAATTAGTACGAGCGGAAAGAATGCGGGATTTGGGTTTGTTGAAAAGCATACATCCCAAGGATTTAACTCCACAAGTTTTGATGACACAATTATTTCAAGTATTGGAAAACCCTAAACAGCTAAAAAATATAGATTTAGAAGGTTTACCAAGAATTGCTCGTCACATTAGAAATTTGTTAACAGATAAGATTACTGAAGCTCAACCAGAATTGATTTATCCCCAGCCAAACCAATTTCAGCAATTATTAGCTAGTTGAACATTTTTTAATGTGTCTGTGGTGATTATTCACGATTAGTTAAAATCTATTCTAGGAATCAATCCATATGAAGAAACTCTTGTTTTATTGTCAGCATATTTTAGGTATGGGACATTTAGTCCGTAGCATGGAAATTGTTCGCGGTTTGATGCAAGACTTTCAAGTATGCTTTATCAATGGTGGACAAGTAATTCAAGAATTTGAATTTCCATCAGGAATTGAGGTAGTAAATTTACCCGCGATTAAAACTGATTCGGAATTTAAACAGTTAGAAGTTGTGGATACTTCTTTATCTTTGGCTGAAGTTCAAGAATTTAGAAAGAATAAACTTTT
This sequence comes from Rivularia sp. UHCC 0363, assembly GCF_034931125.1. NCBI lineage: Bacteria > Bacillati > Cyanobacteriota > Cyanophyceae > Nostocales > Rivulariaceae > Rivularia > Rivularia sp. UHCC 0363. The sequence continues at coordinate 85,464 of NZ_JAYGHM010000012.1, forward strand.
AAAAATTGCCGATGAATTTCAACCTGATGTATTGATGATTGAATTGTTTCCATTTGGAAGAGGAAAGTTTTCTTTTGAATTAATTCCTTTGTTAGAAAAATTGCGTGCTAGCGAGAAGCCAGTTAAAATCGTTTCTAGTTTACGCGATATTGTTGTTACAAAAACAAATCAAGAAAAATATGAAGAAAAAGTTTGTCGATTGATGAATCAATATTTTGATATGTTATTGATTCATGGAGACCAAAATTTTGTACCTTTAGATGAAAGTTTTGAGCGGATAAATGATATTGAGTGTGAAACTAAATATACTGGTTATGTGGTTCAGAAGCCTCAAGTAAATCCGGAATTAACCAAAGAAGATAAAGATATAATTGATTCAGAACGACCATTAGTTTTAGTTAGTATTGGTGGTGGAAGATTTGGTCATGAATTGATTGATTGTATAGTTGCAAGTGCTGATATTTTTGAAGAAAAAATACCACATCAAATTCAAATTTTTACTGGGCCATTTGCACCGCAAGAAAAAATACAAGAATGGCAAAGTTTGACTGAGAATAAGAGTAATATCAGGGTTAATCGCTACACTCGTAACTTATTAAGTTATATGCAAAAAGCTGACCTATCAATAAGTATGTCAGGCTATAACACTACTTTGAATGTGATGACTACAGGAGTGAGAGCAATGATTTTACCATTTAAAGGTAATGACGACCAAGAGCAAAGAATTAGAGCTAGTAAATTAGATAATTTAGGTGTTGTAAAAATGCTTGACGAGTCAGATTTACAACCTGAAATTTTTGCAAAACAAGTCATTGATTATTTAGCAACAGAACCGAACACAATCAAATTTGATGCGAATGGTGTAGAAAATACCGCAGCATTAATAAGCAATCTAGTTTTTAAGCAGAAAGTAGCTTAATCATCTTACTTATATCAATTAATCCAACAAATCATGAATAAAACTAAAATTTGCATCACAACAATCGAATATCCACCTGATATTGGTGGTGTTGGTGAATCTGTACATCGCATTGCTAAAATGCTTGACAACAGCGGTTATGAAGTTCACATTGCTGTTTTTCGTTCCAGTCAAAGAAGTAGTGTTGATGAAACTTATAGACGAGCAGGTTATGAAACAACTGTACAAGATAGGATTTTTGTACATCGCATTCAGTCATCAATTAGTTCTGATATCACAGAGTTAAGTGGCTATTTAAGTGATATTTATTTTCAGCTAAAATTGTTGTATCAAAAATATCAATATGATTTGTTTCATGCTTTTTTCTTAATCGAAACAGGTTATGTAACAACACTTTTAGCAAAGGAAAATGATGTACCAGTAATTAATAGCGTGCGCGGTGCTGACTTACACAAACATATTTTTAGTCCCAAAAATCATGGTCCTATTTCATGGGTTTTAGATAATTCGGATTGGACTACTTTTGTAAGTCGTACTTTGCAAAAAAGAGCGGGTTTAATTTCTCCTAATAGTAAAATAAAGTCTTGTGCTTTTTGGAATTCAATTACACCAATTGATTTTGAAAATTTATCAAAGCCAGAAAAAATGAATGGATTACCTGGTTTAATAATTGGTACAACAGGAAGATTTCGTGGTAAAAAAGGAATTGAATATCTCTTAGAGGCTTGCAGCAAATTAAGCAAAGAAGTAGAAATAACTTTGCTACTAATTGGGGATTTTATTGCAAAAGAAAAAAGCTATTGGGAACAAGAATTAAAAAATTACGACTTAGGTTCTCGATTGCAGATAACTGGAATGAATACCCGTCAAGAAACTTTAGCGTATTTACCTCATTTGGATATTTTTGCTATCCCTTCTTTGACTGATGGTTGTCCGAATGCATTATTAGAAGCAATGTCAGCAGGTTGTGCAATTGTTGGGAGTAATGCTGATGCAATCGGGGAAATTATTGAAGATGGTGTCAGTGGATTATTAGTTAATCCGGCAAATTCAGCAGAATTAGCAGCAGCATTACGATATTTGGCAGATAAATCCGAATTGCGATCGCAGTTTGGAAAAGCCGCAAAAATCAAAGCACAAACACAGTTAGCACCACAAGTAGAATTAAATAATTGGTTGAGTATTTATCAAGAATTATTAGACAGTTCTAATCTTGTACGAATTCCTGAATTGAAAGTTGTTTGATTACGATATCTTTTTTTATTGCATCTACTTACTACATAAAAAAACAACTTTTACCAGTAATAAAAATCAAAAATAAATGATAATTTGGAGTAATTAACTATGATGCACCAACCAAAAGTAACTATCGTTGTATCTCCTCGCGAACGTTTTAGTTTTAGCCGCGAATCATTAGAAAGTATTTACGAAAATACTACTGTACCTTTTCAACTAATTTATGTAGACGGTAATTCTCCTAATCAAATCAAAAAATATCTTCAAGAAAAATCCCAAGAAAAAGGATTTCAATTAATTCGCACGGATTATTATTTAGCACCAAATCAAGCCCGCAATTTAGCAATACCTCATGTTGATACAGAATATTTATTGTTTGTTGATAATGATGTGTTGGTTAGTCGGGGTTGGTTAAAAACTTTATTAGAATGTGCCGAAGAAACCGAAGCTACTGTAGTTTGTCCACTTACTTGCATTGGTAAGAATATTGGAGAGAAGATTCATTTAGCTGGTGGTGAAGCTCGGATTGAAGAAAAGATAACTAATAAAGGTAAAACTAAGCGCAAAGTTCATGAAGTACACTACTTTGTTAATCGAAAAGTTGCAGATGTAAAAGAAGAATTACATCGTAAAAAATGTGAATTTGCGGAATTTCATTGTATGTTAGTTCGCACTCAAATATTCGATCAAATTGGGTTGTTAGATGAAGGCTTTCTCAGTACTCGCGAACATATTGATTTTTGCATGACTGTGAATCATGCTGGTGGAAGTATTTATTGCGAACCGACTTCTGTTGTTACCTACGTACCAGATTTGAAATGGGAAATTCCAGAATTATCTTTCTTTATGTTGCGTTGGAGTGATGCTTGGGAAATTGCAAGTTTAGAACATTTTGCTGATAAATGGAATTTACCTACCAAAGATAAATATTTTGAAAAACGCTATAACCGGATGGGTTATCGTCGTCATAACGGTTTCTTAAAACCTTTTTTAAGTTTCTTGACTTTTGGTTGGAATCCTTTATGGTTACAAAAATGGGCAATTTCTATTGAACATAAAATTAATAAGTGGATTACTGATAATTACGAGAAAAATCTTCCTCAAAAGCAAAAATTATCATCACCTCAAGCTATCGAAAAAAACCGAGAATTAGTAACTAATTAATTCTAAAATCTGAGCCGTCCGTTTTATGTAAAAACTTGTAGGAGACGTTGCATATAACGTCTCTACAACCCTTCGGAATCGATGCAATCGAATACTATAAAATTAATCGCAAAATAAATTTTTAATATCTCTTTTTTTACTCTCTAGAATTCGACTTCACTCAGTACAAGCTTCCTATTCCCTACTCCTTTAAACAATTAAAAAATGGTTAGTCAAGATTCTCAAAAAAGCAAACCCGATAAACCCAAGAATATCAAACAAGCTTTACCTGGAATCAGTCAGATTTTACGGCGATTTGCACCTCAAATCAAGAAAGAAAAAAACTTGCTAATTATGTCCTTTTTAGGACTAATGGCTGAAATTGCTTTACACTTGCTTGAACCTTGGCCTTTAAAATTAATCTTTGACTATATCTTAGTTCCAGATTTTAAAGATAAAATTTCCGAGTTACCTTTATTATCAGGATTTACTCCTGTTACATTGGTAACAATTTTTTCACTTTCTCTAATCGCTATTGTAGCTCTACGCGCTTGTGCAGCTTACTTTAGTGTGTATGGAATGGCACTTGCTGCTAGTAACGTACTGACTGAAGTTCGTACCGAACTTTACATCCATATTCAAAGCCTTTCGCTTTCTTTTCACAATAAAGCCAAAACTGGTGACTTGATTACCCGTATAACTTCTGATATAGACAAAATCCGGGAAGTTACGGTAATGGCACTACTTCCTTTAGCTGCCAATTCCTTAACTATCATAGGTATGATTTTTATCATGTTTTGGTTGCATTGGGAATTAGCTTTAATTGCAGTTATTTTATTTCCTTTATTTATTTACTCTACTTACCGTTTCACGCAACGCATTCGGGGTGTAGTCAAATCTCATCGCAAACGTGAAGGAAACCTTGCTGCGGTAGCTGCGGAATCCCTCAGCGCAATTAAGGTAGTACAAGCACTTTCTTTACAAGAAATGCTAGAAGAATCCTTCGCTGACGAAAACCGCAGAAGTTTACAAGCTACTGTCAAAATCCGAAAACTCTCTGCTGGTTTAGAAAGATTGGTAGAGCTTTTAGTCGGGTTCGCTACGGCTTTTGTTTTATGGCGGGGTGTATATTTAGTATTAGAAAATCATATTAGCCCCGGAGATTTACTGATATTTGTTAACTACTTCCGCATCGCTTTTAAACCAATGCGCGTTTTAGCAAAGTATGTGGGACAAATTACTAAGGCTACAGCTTCTGGAGAACGTATATTAGATATTTTGGACAGGGTTCCCAATATTCGTGATAGCCGTTTTGCAATTGATGCACCACCATTAAGAGGATGTATAGAATTTCATAATGTAAGTTTTGGTTACGAACCAGAAAATAAGATACTTAAACACATCAATTTTCAAGTTTTACCCAGTCAGCGTGTTGCTTTAGTAGGTGCTTCCGGCGGTGGTAAATCAACTTTGACAAATTTATTACTTCGACTTTACGACCCTACGACAGGAGAAATATACGTAGATGGTCATAGTTTGAGAGAATATAAATTACAATCCTACCGTCGGCAAGTGAGTATAGTTTTGCAAGATAGTATTTTATTCGCTGCTAGTGTTAGAGATAACATTGCTTACGGTTATTTAGCTGCCACTGACGAAGACATCGAACGAGCAGCACGTTTAGCAAATGCCCACAACTTTATCACGGAATTACCCGAAGGTTATGATACCGTACTAGGAGAAAGAGGATGTACACTTTCGGGGGGACAAAGACAAAGAATTGCGATCGCTCGTGCTGCGGTACGTAACGCACCTATAGTAATTTTAGATGAACCGACTACTGGTTTAGACCAAGAAAGCGAATATTTAGTTAATGAAGCTTTGGATAGATTAACTCAAGAAAAAACAACTATTACGATTTCTCATAATCTCAAAGCGATTCAAGATGTAGATGTAATTTTCTACATTGAAGGTGGAAAAATTTTAGAGCAAGGAACTCATAATCAACTAATACGTTTAAGTGGAAGGTATGCTGCAATGTATGCTTTACAATCTGCTGTGGGTAATGGGAATACGGAGTTAGAAGTGAGGAGTTAGGAGTTAGGAGTTTTTTTACTTTAACCTTTAAAAATTATGCATCAAAATAAATCTTTTAACCAAACTCGTGTAATACTTGTACGTCACGGACGAAGTACATATAATGAGCAACAACGTTATCAAGGTTGTTGTGATGAATCTGTACTTACAGAACAAGGAAAACAGCAAGCTTTTCAAACGGGAATAGCATTAAGTAAAATTAATTTTGATGCTATTTATGCTAGTCCATTGAAACGAACTCAGGAAACTGCAAAAGAAATTTTGAGGGTTACTAATTCTTCCGTACAATTACATCTAAATTCAAATCTAAAAGAAGTTGATTTACCTGGATGGCAAGGTTTAGAGTATAAATATGTTCGTCAAGAATTAAAAGAAGAATATAAAACTTGGGAAAAAAGTCCTCATGAGTTTACTATAGAAAAAACCGAAATTAGCGGACAAACATTAATTAAAACTAAAACTAAGCCTGTTTTACAGCTTTATGAACAAGCTAAAAGTTTTTGGCAAGAAATATTACCACGACATCAAGGAAAAACAGTTTTAGTCGTAAGTCATGGTGGTACAATTCGCGCTTTAATCAGTACTGCAACTCAAATTCAAGCTCATAATTATCATGCTATTCAACAATCAAATAGCGGAATTAGCATTATCGATTTTCAAAATACATTTTCATCAAACGCTAGAATTACTGCTATTAATTTAACGCAGCATTTAGATGAGGTTTTACCAAAGTTAAAAAATGGTAAACATGGTTTGAGATTATTATTATTGCCTGTTAATTTATCAAATAACCAAGCAAATTGTAATCTGGGAAAATTACGTAGTTTTCTCAAACAGGTTGAATTAAATTTTTGTTTTACTCATGATATTTATGATACTCAATTAATTATAGAATCAATTATCAATCAGTCAAATCCTCCATTTATATTACAAGTTTCGCGAGTAGATTTTCTCGATATTTGGCATCAACAAATATCCAAACGTTCGTTAAAATGTAATGAGCTCAATACTGGTTTGGTCATAGCGAATACAAACATGATTTCTAGTCTGTTAAGTCAAGCTCTGGGGTTAAACTCAGCAACATCCCTACAAATAAATTCCGGAGAACTAAGTGTTCTTTTTTATCCCAACTGTCAGAGTAAACCAGTACTGCAAGCGATGAATATTACTGAGATTTTATAAATTTGCATCAGACTTAGAGCTATTAAATACAAATATTTGGATAAAAATTATGAAAGTGTTAATCACAGGAGTTGCGGGTTTTATTGGATATCATTTAGCACAAAGATTACTTTTAGATGGCGAACAAATTTATGGTATTGATAACCTTAATGATTATTATGATGTTAATTTAAAAAAAGCACGTTTAGCGCAATTAACACCAAATAGTAATTTTCAATTTCAACTGTTAGATTTAAATAATCGTCAAGGAATATTACAACTATTTCAACAGGAAAATTTTGATTGTGTAGTTAATCTTGCAGCTCAAGCAGGGGTACGTTATTCTCTAGAAAACCCCTTTGCTTATATTGATAGTAATTTAGTTGGTTTTGCCAATCTTCTCGAAGCTTGTCGTCATACCCAACCACAACATTTTGTTTTCGCTTCATCTAGTTCGGTTTATGGTACAAATACCAAAATTCCCTTTTCAGTTAGTGATAATGTAGATAATCCCGTTTCTCTGTATGCAGCTACTAAAAAAGCCAATGAATTGATGGCACATTCCTACAGCCATTTATACAGTTTACCTATCACTGGATTACGCTTTTTTACAGTATACGGTGCTTGGGGTAGACCTGATATGGCTTATTTTAAATTTGTTCGAGCAATAGAGGAAAATCAGCCAATTAATATATTTAATTATGGAAAAATGCAGCGAGATTTTACTTATATTGATGATGTAATTGAAGGTGTTGTCAGAGTAATGCATCAGCCTCCAAAACCACAGCTTACTAATGAGAATAATAATGCTCGCTATAAAATTTATAATATTGGGAATAATCAACCTGTAGAGTTATTAACTTTTATTGAAGTAATTGAAAACGCTATGGGTAAAGAAGCTATCAAGAATTTTTTACCGATGCAACTAGGAGATGTTCCCCGTACTTATGCAGATGTTGATGACTTAATGCGTGATGTCGGGTTTAAACCGACTACTAATATTGAGCAAGGAATTGAACATTTTGTGCGCTGGTATAAAGATTTTTATAAATCTGAAACTCAGACAGTTTTTCAAATTACCGAATAAATCGATTATATTCTCTGAGGATAATTTAGTGAGAAAAATTATCTCTACTTTATAATGTTTAATTAATAATTTATCTACAATAATATAAGGTATATCGCATCATGAGAAAACGAAAGTTCCATCTATTTTAAAACATAGAATGTCATATTTATTCAAAAAATTTTCTGCGTTTACTTTACAACTTTTTGTAACTTCTTTGGTTTTATCATCAGAAGTACAAGCTCAAGAAATACAAAATATACACAAAGATATGACCGAAATTCCCAGCGTTTCTGAATTATCTGAGGTTGAATCTGAAGAATGGAATTTTCAAGTTTTACAAGATTTTATTCAACGTTATAACATTGATACGAAATATCCTTTAGCCAATTTACAGCGTCAGGGTGTAATTACACGTTATGAATTTGCTCTGCTATTAAATGAAGTTATTCAATATATTAATAATTCACAAACTACAAATACAAATATCAATAATACTAACTCAATCAATCAGGAAGAATTAAAATATTTAAGTAAATTACAAAATGAGTTTACGTCTGAATTAAATATTATCAACAAAAGAATAAATAAATTAGAGAAACAGACCTTTCCCCAATTCTCTACAACAAGTAAACTGAGAGGAGAAGTTATATTTGCGCTCAGTGGTGTAGGAGAAGGAAATCAGGCTGATGATGATGAAAGAATTGATAGTAATATAACTTTGAGTAGTCGCGTTAAATTACAGTTAAATACTACCTTCACTGGTAAAGATAGATTGAAAACTTCTTTAAAAACCAGTAATATTCAGCCACTTGACTCAGCGACAGGAACCAATATGGCACGTTTAAGTTCTGAAGGTGATGATGAAAATAAATTTGAGTTAGGTGATTTTGCATATCGCTTTCCTGTAGGAAAAAGAACTAGAGTTCATATCGGTTCAACAGGGTTAGAAATCGATGATTTTGCTGATACTATTAATCCTTATTTGGATGCTAATGATGATGGTGCTGTTTCTCGTTTTGCACAGCGTAATCCTATCTACCGTCAAGGAGGAGGTGCTGGAATCGGTTTTGAATATGAAATAAGTGATAGTTTAGAACTTGGTTTGGGATACGTTGCTGATGATGCTGATCAACCCAAAACTGGTTTAAATAAGTCAGACTATGCTGCGATCGCACAACTAACTTTTAAACCAAATAAAACGTTTTTACTTGGTCTAAACTATATCCATTCTTACAATAACATCGATACTAATACTGGCAGCAATCGCGCTAATGACCCGTTTGATGATAATAGTGAATCTATAAATGCCGATTCTTTCGGTTTACAAGGTTCAGTCGCTCTGAATAAAAAGATTTTCTTGGGAAGCTGGGTTGGTTATACTGACGCTCAAGCAAACGATTTACCAAATAAACCTACTGCAAATATTTTTAACTGGGCTTTGACTTTAGCATTTCCAGATTTAGGTGATAAAGGTAATCTAGGTGGAATTATCATTGGACAACCACCTAAAGTTATAAATAATCAATATCAATTAGATAATGAAAAATATATAGATAGAGATACTTCTTTACATTTAGAAGCCTTTTATCGTTTTCAAATTAATGATAATATGACAGTCACTCCTGGTATTGTCATCATTACGAACCCAGAACATAACAGTGATAACGATACTATTTATCTTGGTACGTTACGAACAACTGTTAACTTTTAATTAAAACTAAATTTTCCTTTACACTGGTAAGTAAATCTTGAAAGCGAAACGGTTTAGTAATATAATCATTTGCTCCACAAGCGATAGCTTTCAGTTTATCTTGCTCATCACTACGAGCAGTAACAACAATAACTGGTAGCTTTTTCCCTTTGCTACGTAATTCTTGTAAAACCATAAAACCGTCTTTAATTGGTAGTCCTAAATCTAATACTATCAAATCAAATTGTTTGTTTAAAGCAATCTCAATTGCTTCTTTTCCGTTTTCAGCTATAACAGTAATGTAACCATTTTTTCGTAATCCTTTTTCTACAAAAGCTGCAAGACGAGTTTCATCTTCAACAATTAATATATGGGTCATTTCGTATCCCTGATATCCTACAAAATAAAAAATAATATTTATCATTAAAGATTAATTAGGGCTTGCTGAAAAAGCCTCCAAATTTAAAATAGAGTCCATATAGCAAGCAAAATAGCGGGTTTAGCGGCTTGAATACTAAACTTCCCTAAAAATTTCTCGTAGAAGTGCAAGGGTTATGAGCCTGTAGCTCCTATAAGCTTGCACTTATTTTGATTCAAAATGCTTGAAAACCTTACCTAGAAGGCTTATCAATTCTATTCAGCAAGCCCTAATTATAATAATATACAAATCAGAATATTTAAGCTAATCAAATTCTGTAAGATATTGTTATATTTCAATTTTTATAGACTATTGATATTTAATAACAGCTTGAGCTTTTATCTCAAAAAATAACCTATTTTTTAATCATAATCATTATAATAACGTTGTAAATGTGAAAAAACATTAATTTTTTATGAGAAAATTATCATCTACATAGGACTATTATTTTATTTTTGAAAAAATAATTTAGCTCAAAGCTTACTGTACAAAGGTTTGATTCTCAGTATACCTAGCAAGATTCAAGTAGGATTTCTATAGTAATTATATTATCAGTCATAAGTCATAAAAATAATATCCCCTGTAGGGGGTCTTCATAGAATCAGATATTTAAAATTTCATTTTAAATTTCTAGATAAAAAATTCTAAAAATAGCCATATTCTAGTTTAGTTTTGAATATATGACTTTAATCACTCAATAACAGCTATTTTGCTTCCATTTCGAGCAGTTCGGGGATAGTTACAAAGCTATAACCCTGCTGCTTAAGTTTAGCAATTATCTGAGGTAAAGCTTGGATTGTGCGAGTGCGATCGCCACCACCATCATGTAGTAATATAATGCCACCAGGACCGGCGTTTTTTATCACATTATTTACGAGTGTAGCTGGTGCGGGTTGCTGGAAGTCTCTCGAATCCGCAGACCACATCAAAGTAGCATATTTTTGATTTCTAGCGTGAGAAACCAAGCCATTACTTAAATGTCCTCCCGGTGGACGGAATAAATTTGTTTTGACACCTGTAACTTGATAAATTAATTCTGTTGTTTTATCAATTTCAAAAGCAGCAGCTTGGGGATTCATAAAATGATACCAATGATGCCAAGTATGGTTGGCTATTGCATGACCTTCAGTAATAATTTGCTTTCCTAATTGAGGATTATTTTTAAGTGCTTGTCCGACTACAAAAAACGTTGCTTTAATATTATTTTTTTTCAATATATCTAATGTTTGTCTAGTACTATTTTTCCATGGTCCATCATCAAAAGTTAAAGCAATAATTTTTTTATTTCCAGCAGGTTTGATTTCATAAATTATCTTTCCATCAAAGCTTTTTGGTGCAGCAGAAAGTAAGCTTTTTTGCTTTAACTGTTGATTCAAGCTTGCTTCCATTGCAATTTGAAATTCTGCAACTCGCTGTTGATTGTCTGCTTGAGAATTTATTATTTCGATTTCGGGTTTATTTATACCGATAATTTGAGATAAATTCAACTTTTTCGGTATTACAAGACTCAAGCATAAGGTAATAGTAAAAAGAAGTAAAGCAATTAACAACTTATGCGGTAGAACAAATATTTTTCTGCTTTCCACTTGATATTTCTCTCAAAAATATAATTTTGTTTAGATGCTTTTAGTCTGCAAACATAAGTATTTAGCCCAATATGAAGCTTTATTCTTAAGCCGTCTACTGGATAATTTTATTTTGTAAATTATTAATAGCTTGCCCTAAAATCAATATTATTCCTTCGCTTATACGGCAGTTTTACCTTCCCGAATAAAGCTGAACAGGTGAAATTAATTAATCTTACTTCTCGCTTAGACTCTATTAGTTTTTACTAACTGTCTACCTTGAAACAATAGTAAAGTCACTGTAGAATCAAAGTAAGAATCCCTAGCTATTTAATTTCTAATTACTACAAGATAATTTGTTACTTATCCGAACAAATATCGCTGATCGATTATAAAACGAGTAGATAAATTCTCTCGTCAATGAATATTACTCTGAATATCAGTTAGATTTCATAGATAAAATTTAGTCATAATCACAGGCTAATTATCACCTGCTATTACGATAGTAATACCAGTTTATCAAAAAGGCAATAATAATAAATACTTTTAGAATAAAAGAGATTAAAATAATTTTAAAATCTCATGAAATAATAATTCCAAATATTATAAGTCGGGTTTTTAGAATAATTTATCCGGCGGTTGAAACTGCGTCTAGATTAAAATAAAATATTATCTTCGCAAGCGATAACCCATACCCCTAACGGTTTCAATTAGCTCATTACCCAATTTCTTACGCAAATAACCAATATAAACATCTACAATATTTGAACCGGGGTCATAATCATATCCCCATACTCTATCTAAAAGTTGTTCTCTACTCATAACCTGCCCAGGATGACGAAAAAGAGTTTCTGCTAAAGTAAACTCACGGGCTGGTAAATCAATCGTATCACCGCATACTCGTGCTTTTCGAGTTCGTAAATCGAGCAAAACATTACCTGCTGAGAGAATATGTTCTTCCCGACTCTGAGAAGTTTGACTATCTCGTAACCTTAACTTTATCCGTGCAAGCAACTCTTCAAATCGGAATGGTTTGGTCATATAGTCATCAGCACCACCTTCTAAACCTGCAACTTTATCATTGATATCATCGCGAGCTGTCAGTATAATTACGGCTAAATTTTCTCCTTGTCCGCGTATTTCTTCCAAAACTTCCAAACCATCTTTACCAGGAAGTCCTAAATCCAGAATCAGCAAATCAAAATTGTTACCTATTGCCAAATTCAAAGTTTCTTTAGCATCCGATGCAATCGTAGGGATAAAACCATTTGCACGCAAACCTTTAGCAATAAATGCAGCAATGCGAGATTCGTCTTCAGCAATGAGAATCTGACTCATAATTAAGATTTCAGATTATAAAATATAGTCAGAGAAAATATAACTAATTATTAATTCTTAACTGGTAAAATTATAGCGAAAAAAGCACCTTTTCCCGGCTGACTTTGCAATGTAATTTCTCCATGATGGGCTTCTGCGATCGCTTTAACAATAGATAATCCTAAACCAGCACCTTCGGAACGACGACGACTATTAGCAGCACGAGCAAAGCGTTCAAAAATTCGTTGTTGATCAGCTTCGGGAATTCCCTCTCCTGTATCACGTACCCAAAATTTTACTTTTCCTTTGGTCATGGAAGAACCAATTGCAATTGTGTCATTACTAGTTGTATGCTGAGTAGCATTTTGTGCAAGGTTCATTATCGCTTGCGTCAATCTTTGTCGATCTACAACAATGATTCCTGTGGCAATTTTATCCAAACACCAATTACGTTCCCCTAAAACTTGAGCTTTAGCAAACAACTCCTGGGTCAAAGTTTTAATATTAACTGTTTCTAACAGTAGAAAATCTGGGCGCTCCGTTTTTGATAGCAGAATTAAATCTTCTACAAATCGGCTCATCCGATCTAATTCGTCAATTACCAAAGTTACGGTTTCATTGATTTCTTGTGGATCATCCTCGCTCATTAATTCCAAATGTCCGCGAATAATAGTAATCGGGGTTCTTAATTCGTGTCCTGCGTCATTAATAAAATTGCGCTGAGTAGTAAAAGTTGTTTGTAATCTATCCATCATTTCATTGAAAGTAATTGCTACTTCTGCAAGTTCATCTTTACCTTGAATCGGAATGCGCTGACTTAAATCGGATTCACTAATTGAACGAGCAGTTTTACTAAAAGAACGTAAAGGAGCTAGCACTTTTCCAGAAGCTACCCAAGAAAATATTAAAGCTGCAAGCATCACAAAAATACTAATTTGAATCACAACCCCTACGGCTTCAATTACTTCTTCACGCTCACCCCTGATAGTATGAGCTACTATGAATACTCCAACAATTCCACCCTGTATTTTTACGGGTTGAGCCTTGTAAATAATACCACCAACTTGACTCTCAGGCACTTCTATTTCGCCTTCTTCTGGTTTAACTAAATTTGCCCAGTTACGCATTAACTCTGAATCTCGATCAAATATTTTTGGTCGTCCTCTCGGACTTGATTTAAAAAACTCTCCATCTACGAAAGTAAGCAAAAAAGTATCGTCTTCCGGAAGCTGTTTAGCTAAAAATGCATTAAAAAAACCTTTCAATTCTTGTTCGGAAGATGGAGTTACCAGACGACTATCGGGTTCGTTTATCCAACCATAATCCTCTAATTCTGCTTGATTTAGTTCGACGTTAGATCCATTTTCAATTAGTTGGTTAAATATTTCCATCTTTTCCACCAGTTCCCTACGAACTCGTGTATCGACACGGGAATACAACAGATTACGAAACGCCGGAATTGAAACTAGATAAATAAACGTAATAATTAGTACGTACCAAAATAGGATGCGGGTACGAGTCGCCCACAAAAATCCCCGCCAGTTATTCCAAGCAGCGATTTTTTTTCTTAGTAAAATAGCTGACTCCTGAGAATTATTTTTTACAGACTTTGTACTGAATATATTAAATCTTGACATTAATTTTTTACTGCTATTTGATTACAGAGAATCAGCGTCTACCTTTCTTAAGGTAGGTAATTTATGCTAGTTGTGTGCGTTTTGAAATTTTATTATCATTATAAAATATCATAATAAATTCAGATTTTTACGTTTGAATTCTATGGCTCCAATTCCGCAAATTTTATAATATGAATATAAGGAATCTTTATAGATTTCACAAACATGAGAATTTTGGTCACACTACCTATGAATTTATCCTCAGCATGGCAATATTTTCGTGATGAGATTCAACAACCCGACGAACATATTAACTTAGTAAAAGCTGCTTTATACATTGCTCAAGAAGAGTATTTCGACCTTGACATAGAAGAATATATTAACGCGATTGAGGCAATGGCAATTGAACTAGAAGAACGTTTGCCATTGGAAAATTATCCTTTAAAAATTATTCAATGCATTAATCAATATTTCTATGATGACTTAGCTTTTACTGGTAACAAAGAAAATTATTATGACCCTCGAAATAGTTTTTTGAATGATGTTATCGAACGTAGAGTCGGAATTCCCATTACTTTAGCATTACTTTATATCGAAGTTGCCCGTCGCATCGATTTTCCTATGATAGGTATAGGAATGCCGGGACATTTTTTGATTCGTCCAGATATTCCGGAAGTTGAAATTTTTGTCGATGCTTTTAACAATGGCGAAATTATGTTTCTCCAAGACTGCCAAGAACGCCTCAATCAAATTTATCAGCAAAATGTAACGTTAAAACCAGAATTTTTGGCACCAGTTACGAACAGGCAATTTTTAGCAAGAATGCTAACTAACCTTAAATATATTTATCTCAAACAGCAGGAATTAGAAAAAGCTTTATTGTGTGTTGAAAGAATTTTACTATTGTTTCCCAATGCGACATTAGAAATACGCGATCGCGGTTTACTATCCTATCAAACTGGACGCTTCAATCAAGCCTCACTTGACTTACAAGCATACTTACTCCAAGTCCCCGACGCTCAAGACGCTTCTACCATCAGACGTTTGCTCGCACAAATGGGAAATTTGTAAATCAATTGGGAATTGGGAATTGGGAATTGGGAATTGGTAATTGGTAATTGCGAATTGGTAATTGTCCCCCCATCTCCCCATCCCCCCATCCCGGATCTTCCTACCCAAGACTTTCTGCTACCCGTTTGAGACGACGCAATTGTGCTTGCATATCTTCCTTTGTGAACTTTTCGGCAAAGGTTTGAAATCCCCAACTAATTAGAGGGTTGGGAATCTCAAATTCAAAACGATTAACTAAACGAGTTCCCGTGTTTATCGGTTGACATTCCCAGCGATCGCGTCCTTTAAAAAATCCATCAAAGCCCCAAACTACCAAACCTGGTTGCTTTTCCACAACTGTACTAATCAATGTGGGTTTTATTACTGGTATTTGAATAATAAATTTACTTTTACTACCGACTTCCGTACTCCAATCCCCAATTGGTTCACAGCACAAAGCGGGATTTAACCATCGATGCATTAAAACACGGTCTATGATACATTGTTCTACTACTGCGGATGTAGCATTAATATCAACCGATTGCTCAAAAACTTTTTTGTCGGACATTTTGAGTTTTTCATGTAATCTCCGCATTCAGATTAACGTAAAACAAGCACTATAAAACAAGCTTTTCAGCAATACTACAAAGTATTTTACAATGCTTTTGGCTGTATCGAAAAATACAACAAGCTGCGTAATTTTCAAGTATTCCCATTTGTTTTCTTTTGGGTAAAGAGTGAATAAAAATAAAAAAAGTAAAAAATAACCTTGATATAAATTATTTGTAAGATTTACTGGTAAATTAGGTTGCAAAACACCGATGAAGTTGTCACGGTATGGTATTGTTTCAGGCAATGCACTACCTTATCATCTAAGGTGTTTTTCGCAATAAAACCAAACTTTAAAACTGGAAAACTATGATTTCAACTTGGCAAGATATAACCCAAGTGGTGGGTGCTGATTTGTCAATAAGAATAGGGACAATTTTGGCACAATCACCTTCGTTGTCTCAAAATGGAGCAGAGGGATTTGAAGCTTATAGCCGGAATGCTTTTGCACAAGTAATTGACTTATTACCTCGCTTGCTGGGTGCAGTTGCGATTCTGTTTGTTGGCTGGCTGGTTGCTTACATAGCTAAAGCTATAGTCCAAGGACTGCTCAATCGGACTAACATCGATAACCGTATTGCTGCTGGATTAACGGGTAATAGTTCTCTCCAAGTAGAGAAATTCATTGGTGGCTTGGTTTTTTGGACTATTCTGCTGATTACTGTAGTTGCGGTTCTAGATACCTTACAGCTAAGGGTAGCTTCTGAGCCACTGAATAGATTTCTCAATACAATCGGGGAATTCTTGCCTAGATTACTAGGTGCGGGGATCCTTTTAGGAGTGGCTTGGGTGGTCGCGACTCTCGTCAAAACTTTGGCAGTAAATGCCCTCAACGCTTTAAACGTAGACGAACGGTTAAACGCACAGCAAGATGCAACTACTGCTAGTACTAATCAACTTTCGATTGCTCAGACGATTGGTACTGCTCTTTACTGGTTCATCTTTTTACTATTCCTGATTCCGGTACTAAATACTTTCCAGTTGGAAGCAGCTCTTGCACCGATAGAAGGCTTAGTTTCGGAAATTTTAGGAATTCTGCCAAATATCTTAGCAGCGGTAATTATCGGCGCAGTTGGCTGGTTTGCAGCTAATATCATTCGCCGGATCGTAACTAACCTGCTTGCCACAACTGGAATTGACCATTTAGGAAGTCGATTTGGACTTTCACAAACTTCGACAGCAGGACAATCCTTATCGTCGATTTTGGGTACGATTGTCTACGTTTTAATTTTGATTCCTGTAGCGATCGCAGCGCTTAATGCGTTACAAATTCAGGCTATTTCGGTACCTGCAATTGTAATGCTGCAACAGGTTCTCAATGCTATACCTTTAATCTTTACTGCTGCGGCAATTTTGGCTGTTGCTTATTTCTTGGGAAGATTTGTCTCGGAATTAGTCACCAGCATTCTTACCAGCATCGGCTTCAACAATATTTTCTCCATCCTGGGTTTACCCACACCTGCGAGAAGAACAACAGTTACATCAGAGGGAGAAATACCTTCACCAACATCCCGCACCCCATCAGAATTCGTCGGCATTATTGCCTTTATTGGTATTATGCTTTTTGCTGCTGTTGCGGCAATCAATATCCTGAATATTCCAGCTTTGACTGCACTAATCACGGGTATTGTAATTATCTTGGGACGAATTTTAGCTGGATTGGTAGTATTTGGTGTTGGTTTATTCTTAGCAAATCTCGCATTCAGCCTTATTACCAGTTCCGGTAATGCTCAAGCCAGAATTTTGGGTCAAGTAGCCAGAATTGCCATTATTGTGTTAGTTTCGGCGATGGCATTGCAGCAAATCGGCGTTGCTCCTGATATCGTCAATTTAGCTTTTGGTCTGTTGTTGGGTGCTGTAGCGGTGGCGATCGCCCTCTCTTTCGGACTTGGTTCTCGCGATATTGCTGCTCAACAAGTACAGCAATGGCTAAACTCTTTTAAGAGCAAAAATTAGAAAAGTATGAAGTATGAAGCATGAAATCAAAAGGGAATAGGGGAGAGGCTGGGAGCAATAGGTTAGCTAGATAAAGTTTTAGTATATCTTCGCTTTTACTGTTGCCTACTTTTTATGTCCTGTTCTCCATTTCCCTTCTCTATTCCCTCTCCCCTCCACTTCGGGTGAATCGAGAATTTTCATCCTTCATCCTTCATACTTCACACTTTTTTTCAACTTGACTTGTAACTCACTTTTGATCCGATTCAGGATTGAAGATTCATCAAGATTTGCCAAAATTTTACCGATTACCGCTTTTGGTCCATCAGGTCCCCAAGTCGCTCCATTCGCTAAATATGCCTTAGTTACTTGTCCGATACCGTAAGAAGAAACACCAGCTACACCGGCTTGAGTAAGTGCAATGGATATATAAGGACCGAGCGTTGCGCCACCAGTAGCTGGTGCGGAAATACCAAGTAAAGTTTTTAACGAACCCAATCCTAAATTTGCGAGTAATTCACTGGCACTAATGCCGCCCATGCTCAGGGCGATTTTTTGTAACAATTTTACCGCCCCAGATTCCGTCATCGCAATGCCGTAAAGCTTGGATAATCCCAAAATTAAGAACACATCGATCGCCGTAGCACTGATAATATCTAATACAGTCACCGGGTTAAGAGCCACAGCCAGAGCTTTGGCGATCGCGGATTTCCAAATCAACTGATTCGCAGCAGCTTCGCGCAATTTCAGTTTACGCTGCACTAGTTGGTCGTTCACGTCATCAGCGTAAAGCATGGTGTTAAGAGCAACTAAATCTTTACCATCACGGTGCAGAATTTCCAATATTCTCAGTTTTAATTCCTCAACTTGAGGTTTACCTTTACGTAACTGGACGTTCTTAGAACCATCAGCATTACGTACTAACGTTCTCACCAAAGGTGAAGCCGCAGCGGTGACAATTTCCGCAGGTGAAAGCAACTCCCGGACGCGCTCATTCCGAATTTTCTCGTAAACTGCAATTCGGTCAGCTTGAGGATATTGATCTACTTTATTAAATACTAATAAAATTGGTTTACGTGCATCTCGCAACTGGGACAGAGCTTCATGTTCGAGCTTCGTCATATCCCCAGAAACCACGAACAAGATTAAATCTGCCTGTTTAGCAATTTGTTCGGCTAATGCAGTGCGAGTTTCACCATCAACTTCATCTAAGCCTGGTGTATCGATCAACTCTACTTGGGATTGTCCGCTACTGCTAGGGAGAGTCACTCGTAAAGCCCGTTGAGACTCACCAACTACTTCTTCATTAATAGTCCAATTAACCCTTTGGGCATCGCGAGTTACACCGTGTAGTGGACCAGTTTCAAAAACCTCTTGTCCAACCATTGCATTAAGTAAAGAAGACTTACCCCGTCCCACCATCCCAAAAGCAGCAATTTGTACCGTCATGCTTTCCAACTTCGTCACCATACTTTCGAGATCGGCGATTTCCATTTCCAGCCCTTGAATTTCCGCAGAACTCAAGTCCAGATTTGCAACCATCGCGCTCAGCGCCGTTTTTGCCTGTTTATAGTGAAGTTCTGCCTGAATCTCTTCAAAAGTGAAAATTGCCTGATCTAATTCCTCAGTACTGGAATAATTATTGCTCTGGGCTTCCGGTGAAGGTAAAGTCATATAAATTTTAGATTTTAGATTTTAGATTTCCGACTTTAAATTATAAATTTTGTTACGTCTTCTTCCATCGTAATGATTTTTGAGTGTGAATTGGGCATTGGTAATTGGGGATTGGTAATTGGGAAGATAATTACTAACTCCTAACTCCTAAC
>NZ_JAYGHM010000012.1:105236-130928 GCF_034931125.1 Rivularia sp. UHCC 0363
TCACTCCCAATTCCTTCAATCTAAAATCCAAAATCTAAAATCTAAAATTTCATATGGTTCCGAAAAAGTCATAAACTAAAAATTGCATTAAGTAGCTATTAGATCTTGACTGAATCACCTGTGCGAAAAATTGTTATTGCTGGCAACTGGAAAATGTTCAAAACCAAGGTAGAATCCCAGGAATTTTTACAAGGATTTCTGCCTTTATTACAGGAGACTCCCGACGATAGAGAAGCGGTATTGTGCGTTCCCTTTACCGATTTAAGCGTTTTATCTAGGAATTTACACGGTAGTCTTGTCAGACTGGGAGCGCAAAACGTTCATTGGGAAGAAACGGGAGCTTACACGGGTGAAATTTCCGGTTTGATGCTCTCTGAACTTGGGGTACGTTATGTAATCGTCGGTCATAGCGAACGACGGCAATATTTTGGTGAAACGGATGAAACCGTTAATTTGCGCCTCAAAGCCGCTCAAAAGTATGGCATGACACCTATTTTATGTGTTGGTGAAACTAAAAAACAAAGAGATACGGGGGAAACTGAATCGATAATTACCGACCAAATTAAGAAAGACTTGGTAGATGTTGACCAAAATAATCTCGTAATTGCTTACGAACCAATTTGGGCAATTGGTACCGGAGATACTTGTGAAGTAACCGAAGCCAATCGAGTCATCGGTTTAATTCGCAGTCTGCTGAACAATAAAAATGTATCTATTCAATATGGAGGTTCCGTGAAACCAAATAATGTTGATGAGATTATGGCTCAACCTGAAATTGATGGTGCTTTAGTTGGTGGAGCAAGTCTGGAATCGCAAGATTTCGCCCGAATCGTTAATTTTAAGTGAAAATTGGGCATTGGTAATAGGAAGATAATTTTTAATTCCTAACTAGTACTCCGCCACATTAATTTTGACGGGTAATATATTCGTAGTGCGAGCGTCCCGCTCGCTGGTTGTAACGAGCGAGCGGGACGCTCGCACTATCGGACACCCCTCATAACTTATATGGTCAAGTACTAGTAATAAAGTAAAATTTTCAACTAATTCCCTATTACCTATGCCCCATTACCGATTACTGATTACCTATCCCCTATCAAGACAAATTCCTGATGCTTAACTTCAATTGGGGCGATCGCACTTATTTAATGGGTGTTTTAAATGTAACGCCCGATAGTTTTAGCGATGGTGGTGAGTTTAACCGACCGGATGCGGCTTTACATCAAGCGATCGCTTTAGCTGCGGCTGGTGCGGATATAATCGATGTAGGGGGACAATCAACTCGACCGGGTGCGGAATTAATCTCTGTATCGTCAGAACTTGAGCGAGTGCTGTCAGTTTTACAGGTCATACGCCCAATAATTGATATCCCAATTTCTGTAGATACCACTTCTTCAATTGTTGCCAAAGCTGCTGTTGATGCTGGTGCCGATATAGTTAACGATATTTCTGGCGGTACTTTTGACTCGGCAATGTTCTCTACTGTCGCTAAGCTGAATGTGCCTATTGTGTTAATGCATATCCGAGGAAATCCGCAAACAATGCAGCAGATGACCGATTATCAAGATGTAATTGCAGAAATATCTGATTTTTTATCACAACAAATAACCGCAGCAACAACTGCGGGAATTAAAAGAGAAAAAATCATTATCGACCCCGGTATTGGTTTCGCTAAGAATTTAGCACAAAATTTAGAAATTTTTCGCCGCTTAACAGAATTAAAAAAGCTGGAATGTCCGATTTTAGTTGGGCCATCTCGTAAGAGCTTCATTGGAAAAATTCTCAACCAACCAGATCCCAAAGCCAGAGTTTGGGGAACTGCTGCTGCTTGTTGTGCGGCTATTTTTAATGGTGCGGATCTATTACGAGTTCACGATGTTGAACAAATACGCGATGTATCAATAGTTGCCGATGCAATTTGGCGAATAAATCAAACTAAGTAGTGGGCTAGCTATCAGTTAAAAATGGGAAATTTGGTCAAATCTCATTAATACACAATCATCACCAATCTCCCAAATTTAGTTAATTACTTTCTTCTCTTGCGGCTTACTCCTTTAATTCAGCAATCATTAAAGCAAGATAGAAGTAATCCAAATGGCTTAGGATTCGCCACCATTACCATTACCATTTCTGGGTCTCCTTGCTTCATCCTCGGCTACAGTTTCAGCAGTTATTTGGTCGATAATATCTTTCTGACCGGAACCGGGGTCTACAAACACAACTTTGGAATTAGGGCTTTCACCTAATCGGTAACTAGCGTTGATGTAATCTTGAGCAACTAAATATCGCAAGATTTCCTTATTTTCAGGAACGCTACGCAAAGCTTCAGAAAGAATCTGCATACTAGTACTTGTACCTTCAGCTTTCTTAATTGCAGCTTGACGTTGACCTTCCGCTTCCAAAATCGCAGCACGGCTATTGATTTCAGCAGCACGTTGGTCTTCCATCGACTTCCGCACGCTTTCGGGGGGTGTAATACTTTGAATATCTAACCTCATAATTTCAACTCCCCAATCTGCGGTAATCTCATTCAACGTGTCCAGCAATTCTTTGTCCATCTCTTTTCTAGAGACATTAGTTTCTTCTAGAGTATTTTGAGCAATTATCTCTCGTAAAGAAGTTGTAGTAATCTGCTGTAAACCTTGTGCCAAATCATCAATTTGGTAAAAGCTCTTCTCTATATCTTTAATACGCCAATACACAATCGCATCAATTTCTAGGTAGATATTATCTTTAGTAATCGCATTTTGAGGTTTTATATCCAGTATCTGTTCCCGCGTAGTATCTTCCATCACAATTTGGTCGATCAGGGGAACGATAAAATTTAGTCCTGGTCGTAATTTACGATGATACTGACCCAAGCGTTCTACTAAAGCTTCGTTACCTTGATTAATAATCTTTGCCGACCCTAATGAATAACCTATAAGCACTAAAGCTATAGCAATAATTGGCTCCATTTATGCTCCTTGTACAGCAATAAGGAAATTTACTTTAAGGAAGTGGTAGCGTTCCTACTTCCTGTCTTTAGTCTAATAAAAAAGCAATGTGTAATTTTATTATCACGCTTAGGTGACTTCAGACAAGATACTGTCCCTACCAGTCCCATTAATAACACGCGCTTATTATTGCATCATTCTTGTCATGTTGGGTAATTGGGGATAGGTAATAGGGGATGGGTAATCGGTAATGAGGGGATGATTAATAGGTATGAATAACTGCGAGCAATAAATTTATTTCGATGACTCTTTACCAATTACCAATTACCAATTACCTAGTAGTCATTTCCAACCAAGGCTTAATACTCGCGGGTAATTGAGAATTCAAACGTAATTTAATCTGTGATGTAGAAAAAGATTGAGCGTAGGCAGAGGTTAAAAATGGTTGATAGTTTTTGGCTTCGGGTGCAAGTTGTTTGACGAATGCTACACTTACACCTTTAAGTAATTCCCGTAGAGGTCTAGCTTCTATTCCCCGTCGCTCTTTGATGATGGTTGTAGCTGAATTTACAGCATAAGCCTCGTCGCTTATACTTAGATGCGTGCCACCAATTGCTGTTAACAAATACTTCTGACCGCCTAATTGATTAAAAGGCTGTATCTGATGTTTCAAGGCTGGTGTCAGCGCGTCTTCTGTCCCGGTTAAGATTAAAACAGGTTTGTTAATTTGGCTTAAACCTTTGTCACCAAAGAGTTTACCTGCCATCGGATTCAGCGCGATCGCACTTTTAACCCGTTCGTCTCGCAACTGTAATTTGTTTTCTGGTAAGGTCGCTGCGGCACATTCTAACCAGTCACCGGGTGCGTTGGCAATATTTAACGAATTGTTACAAAAACGCTTTAGCTGTCCGATGTTGACTTCTCCTCCAACTATGGCTAAGGCTGTATAACCTCCTAAAGAATGTCCGATAACGCTTACTTGTTGAGTATTTAATTTTCCTTGAAGTTTTCCCGGTTGATTATTCAGTTTTGTTAATTCATCTAGCAAAAAGGTAATATCTTTTGGTCGGTCGATAAATTCATTGGGGTTAAGCAAGTTTTTTAAATCAGATGTATTTCTAGCTTGATTAATGGCTATAGAATTGCTACCTGGATGCTCAATAGCTGCGACGCTAACCCCGTAGGAAGCCAAATGACGCGCTAAGTAAGCTAAATATTTACGATTTGCCCCAAACCCGTGGGAGATCACAACTAATGGCTGTTGCGGTTGTTTGACTTCACTCGCATAAATATCTACGGTGATACTGCGGTTACGTTTTGGATCTCGCAACGTAATTGTTTGTTGTTCTACAACTTCTTTGCCAATGGTTGCCGGGTTGAAATTACTTTTATATGACTCGGTTTGATTATTTACAAATAACTCTCGTGCCAGTAAAGAGCCAAGAGCTTGACTCTGCAAACGATTAGGATTTAATTCCACCGCTAAACCAATGGCTTTCGTGGCATCTACGGTAACATTTGTCTGAGGATATGCCCGTAGAAACCCCACCACACTCAAGCCGTTGACTTGTCTTAAAGCTAAACTAAGCGCACCTTCGACGCTTTCAATACTCGATCCTGGTAAAGCCGCTGTCAAGGAAGTGATTAATTGTCTACCCCAAGAGGTTTTTTGTAACTCTTGAGTCAAATTAGCGGCAGCTTGAGGATTGATGGACAAACGTCGCTGCAATAATTCCTGCATCCCACTGGGAAGAAAAGCTGAAAAACCTTGTAGCGAAGTCGGTAGTTTTCCGGTTTTCGCAAATTCTTCCAAATCGGCGATCGCTACTGACTGTTCAAAGGGACCCAAGCGAATAGTAACTGTTTGGGCTGCGGAAGCGGAAGGTATACCCAGTGAGGTGCAGCAAGCAAAGGTTAATCCGCATAACAAACCTTTGATCTGCAATAGTCGTTGTGAAGATTTTCCTTTTTGTTTAAATAACATATTGCTAGTTAATGAATAATTCTAGTCATTCAAATTAATTGACCTTGAGAAGGAGCATCTTGCTCCCCAGTAGCGAGCGACTGTAAATAATACAAATAATACATAAGTAGGTCGGGTCGGCGTGTTCTCGTTCCCAGGCTCTACCTCCGATTATTGCAAGTGCAAGATGTATACTAATTTACTTAATTTATTTTCGGAACCTCACCCCGTCCTCCGGACACCCCTCTCCTTGGTAAGGTAAGGTTGACTTGGATTGCGTTCAATCAAAACCCGCTATATCTTATTGCAACTGATGCATGGTAACGAATAAATAAGACGTTGCAATGCAACGTCTCTACATTTTTTGTTGATTTAGTTAGATTTCACATGAACTACCACCCCTTACTGTATTGAAAGGATGGTTTCTACACATCCACCCCGCAAGAATTAAAAACCGATTCCGAAGAATCTCAAAACGCCCAAAATACTACCCAAAGGTCCACCGATAGTATTAATCGTGTCGCCAGTTTTGGCTATCCCAGAACGGCTGACTAACAATACATCGTTACTACGCATAATCGGATTAGTTTCCTCATTGATTCCCGCTTTCAAATCCACTTTTACCAAGCGTTTAGTTACAGAACCATCGGGATTCAGGCGAATCAAGTCGATTTTAGCGCTGCTGGCTCTAGCATCATTGAATCCACCTGCTGCGAGCAAGGCTTGGTTGAGAGAACTATTAGGTCGAATTTGTACTGGCCCTGGTCTTTTCACTTCCCCTACCACATCTACTTGAATTTGTGAAGGAGATAAAGTTGTTGTAGCTAACTGTGTCGCTTCTGCTGGGTTAACCTCTGTTGCAGTTGGGAATATGATCGTATCTCCATCTTGGACAACTACGTCTTGGTCAATATCACCACTTGTTAACAACTTCCACAAGTCGATATTAATAATTTGTTCGGTACCCGTTCTTGTCGGTCGTCTAAGTATGACGTTACGAACGTTGGCTTGTGGTGTAATTCCTCCAGCTTGTTGCAGCGCTCGGGTTATCGTTGGCTGACCGCTGATACTCGGCGTACCATTCTGGTTATTTCCACCACCTTCTGTAGATCCAGAAGTAACCAAATAAGACCCTGGACGAATAACTTCACCAACCACCGCTACAGTGCGGGGTTTAGTAGGGTCAGCCGCGAAGTTTGCTGCTGCTATATTACGCGCTGTTGCAATGTTAAAGTTCTGACTAGTTGGGACATAAACGGTGTCACCATCACGCAAGGTAATGTCTTGAAAACTTCTGCCTGTTTTAATAAGGTCATCCAAATTAAGAGTGACTGTTTGTTTTCTTCCACCTCCAATTTCACGACGCAACTGCACTTCGGTGATGTCAGCACTCAAGGTAACTCCCTGAGCAGTTGTTAAAGCAGCTAAAACAGTCGGGTATTGAATACCTGGGTCTTGACCTGCACCACCTTGCAAACTCAGAGTATAAGCCCCTGGACGGGTTACTTCTCCAGCCACAAATACGTTAATCGGACGGGGAGATAATAAATTGACGGAAATAATCGGTCGTCTCAGAAAACGAGCGTATCTTCTAGCAATTGCATCTGCGGCTTGTTCCGTTGTTAGCCCATCAACAGAGACGCTACCAACTAAAGGTAGGTTAACCGCTCCACCTGGGGGAATTACGTACTCACCTGAATACTCTGGCACTTCAAACACATTTACCTTGATGCGATCGCCCCCGCCTAATGCGTAGCTTGACCGAATTCGGGCAGCTTGCTGTGCCGACACCGGATTAACTGGTTCCAAAGCAACGGTAACGGCAGTTAATAACATTACACCCAACAATGGCTGGGCAAAGAATTTTAATAGACTTGTGTTAAGCATATTCACCTGAGATTCAGATTTGTTAAGCACTGTCTTAACATTTTATTGTTGACTATACGTAAGTATTCAAGTTCCAGTCTTACTTTTATCTTCTAAAATAACCGGAAGTTGATTAATAAAATTGCTTATTTAATTTAAATTTTTAATAAAGTTTGGATAAAGCTTAATATGTGGACATTTAGAATAATCATTGATAAGTTATAATAAACACATTGTATTTCTTAGATATTGAAGCATCGTCTTACATTATTTAAACAGTATTTTGCAAAAGATCCAGCTTTATTGATTGTCTTTTTAATTTCTTCATCAAGTTAAAATAATCATATCGAGTCAATTTTATCTTCAGGATACAATAAGTAAAAGTCTGACAAATTTTCTACAAATTTGGGTAAAAACTCCCCAACTGTTGTCCGGAGTCGAAAACCACATAAATTGTTGGCTTCAGTCAAATTTATTTATCAAGCCTCTCCTTGGATTTTTCGCATAAAAAACTCTTCCAAAGAAGGACGATAAGTATTGAGAGAAAGCAAGTATCCTCCCATTAAGCGAAGACTCGCAAGAAAATCATACATTTCTCCTTTTAGCTCACCTTGCCAACAACCATCAGATAAAGATTCAAGATTCTGTATCCACTCTTGTAAAGTTTCCCAATCGCCACCTTTACCTTTGACTCGATACGTGTTAGGGCTTCCTAGTAGTTGGTTGACATTGCCAGAACAAATTAACTCACCTTTACTGAGAATTGCAACGCGATCGCAAATTAATTCCACTTCATTGAGAACGTGGCTGTTGAAAAAAATTGTTTTCCCCTGCTGTTTCAGGTTTAAAATAATTTCGCGCATCTGATAGCGTCCTACGGGGTCTAAACCAGACATTGGCTCATCCAAAAAAATTAAATCTGGGTCATTAATTAAAGTTTGTGCCATTGCAACCCGCTGTTGCATTCCCTTAGAATAGCGACGCATCTGTTTTTTGCGAGCATCAAATTTAGATAATCCAACTAGTTCTAATAATTGAGGAATGCGTTGCTGTTGCACCTTTTTCGGAATTTGAAATAAATTCGCACTCCAAACCAAAAATTCCCAACCAGTCAAGAAGTCGTACAGATAAGCATTTTCCGGTAAATAGCCGATGTGTTGTTTTGTAGCGCGATCGCCAAGTGGCTTACCTAATAATAAACCTCGTCCGGAAGTGGGACGGATAATTCCCAGCAATAATTTTAGTAGAGTCGTTTTACCAGCACCATTTTGTCCGAGCAATCCAAAAGTCTCCCCCCGCTCAACTTGCAAAGAACAGCTTTTGAGAGATATAACTTTTTGATTCATCCAAAAACCAGTACGGTAAACCTTTCGCAGTTCTGAGGTGAGAACTACTGGGGAATCTTGAGTTGTATCGGGAGAAAACGCAGCCTCTTCAACAGACTTCATGAGAACACACAAAACGGTAAACTAATTACAAGATACCCAGTTGTGCGGTGAGAATAACAATATACTTTCAGAAAATTTTATTTACCTACTTAAATTTCGGATTTTTTCACATAAATAAATTCATGGTTAACGACGATTTCTGATGCGTCGTAACCCAAAATCTTCAGCAAGAGGTTATATTATGTTGCGATCGGCATCCGGATGTTGGGTTACGGCAATACAGATAAATTTCTTGCTTAAAACCAATATTTTTCGAGTGCCTAACCCAACCGACAAACTGATAAAGTTAAATTCTTCAACCCGGCTTTAATTAATATTGTGCTGCGGTAAGCTGTTAATAACCATAGGATAAAATCAGTGTTTAATAGAGTTTTATTTTTTATATAAAGGTGGATAAAATCAGGTCATGAATTAGAAATAGGATGAAGTCAGACTTATATTTAATTTATCTGTATTAATTGCTCAAATTGACAATTCAGGAACCCGGCTTTTTCAAAAAAACCGGGTTAATCAACACACAAATTTGTTATTTTACATCAGACTCACACAATTATCAGTTTTCTAGGTTTAATTGATAAATCTTAGATAATTTTGCTTTATATCAAAATAATGGCTCACATAAATATGAATACCAAGAGGGAAAAATCAGGTGCTTTCTATAATTAAAAATTAGGTAAATAGTATTTAATATCAGGGAAAATCCGGTTTAATAAATAAATTCACATATTTAGCAAACACTAAGAAACCCGGTTAAAAAAACCAGGTTTCTTTATTTTTACAATTGATAAAATCAATTAAGTAGTAAGAGTTTGGTCTAGCTGCTTACAATGTCGCTTAATAAATTGAGTTGAATAGGTGGCTTATTCGGAAACTCAACCGAAATAGTTAGATTACCGCCCATAGCATGAATATAGTTCCTCAAAGTGGACAGCAACATATCAGATTCTCTTTCCAGACGTGACACGTTAGATTGTGGCATTTGCAAGCTTCGCGAGATTTCCGCTTGTGTTAGTCCTGCGGCTTTTCGCAGTTCCTGCAAGTTGAGATATTCAGTTTCTAATTCTTCAGTCAGAGCTTTTATCCGTTGCTTGCGCTCCTCTGGCAAATCATTCCATATATTTTGTAAAATTTTTCCTTTGCTCATTGATTCTCCTCCTGTAACTGGTTCAAATGATTGTCGAAGCGTTCATCCGCCTTTTTGATAAGCTGCTTGTAAAATCGTTTATCACCGATCCCAGATTTATCACCAGCAATCAGCAGAATTGCTTGACGCTTCGGATCGAAAGCAAATGCAGCTATCTACACACCGTTGTCCGCACTAAACCGCAGTTCTTTCATGTTTGTATGCTTAGAACCGTTGAGTGTATCCACATGAGGTCTATTCAGCAGTGAACCATACTTTTCAAGCATTTCCACTTCTGCTAGTAAAGCATCCTGTACAGCTTCAGAAAAATCCAAAAACTCTTGTGCAAACAGAACATAGAATTCAACATTCCAACTCATACTCATGTATTATCATCAATGATATATATCATCAATGATATTATTGATTGTACTTTTCCCTACTCCTTACAACACTCCCTTAGAGCTAGGTATAGTACTCGCACGTCGAGGATCAATTTCTGTAGCCATTCGCATTGCTCTAGCAAATGCTTTAAATGTCGCTTCAATGATGTGATGGGAATTAATACCGTCAAGCTGACGAATATGTAATGTCATCTGACTGTTATTAACAACAGCAACAAAGAATTCCCGTACTAATTGAGTGTCGTAAGTACCAACTCTTTGAGTGGGAATTTCTAAACCGTAAGTTAAATGAGGTCTTCCTGAAAAGTCCAAAGCTATTTGAACTAAAGCTTCATCAAGGGGAGCCACAAAATGACCGAAGCGGACAATACCTTTGCGATCGCCAAGTGCTTTGAAGACAGCTTTTCCTAATGTAATCCCGACATCTTCGTTGGTATGGTGGTCGTCAATTTCTATATCTCCTTTAGCTATGACTTCCAAGTCAATCAGTCCGTGGGAAGATATTTGATGCAGCATATGGTCTAAAAACGGAATGCCGGTTTGAGCGTTACAATTACCCGTACCATCTAAATTGACGGTTACTTGCACATCTGTTTCTCCAGTAGTCCGAGAAACGGTAGCAATGCGAGGACTAAAACCAGTATTGTTATGATTTGAAGATATTACAGGAAGTTCGCTGGAGAGCATAGTAGATGAAATTATTCAAAAAACAGTAAATATATTATCCCCCTTAAGGAATTTTAGATTTTAGATTTTGGATTTTAGATTAAATAACAAATCAGTTCCTTGTTTCAAGTCCCTGTATTCATGCATGGGGTCAATCCAAAATCGTAAATCCAAAATCCAAAATCGAGTGACGATTACATTCCCATGATTTCATAACCTGCATCTACATACAAAACTTGACCCGTAATGCCACTTGCTAAGTCGCTACATAAGAAGGCTGCTGCATTACCCACTTCTAGCTGAGTAACAGTACGTTTAAGGGGAGCAACCTGCTCCACATGATGAATCATATCTAAAATACCACCGACCGCACTTGAAGCCAAAGTACGAATGGGACCAGCCGAAATTGCATTAACGCGAATCTTCTGCTCTCCAAGTTCCGCTGCTAAATAACGCACGCTTGATTCTAACGCTGCTTTAGCAACTCCCATGACGTTGTAATTGGGAATTGCCCTTACTCCACCCAAATAGGTAAGAGTTAAAATACTTCCCCCTTGGGACATTAAAGGTTTCGCTGCACCAGCTAATAACGCCAAAGAATAAGCGCTGATTTCTAAAGCTAAATTAAAGCCTGCACGAGAAGTTTCGCTAAAACCTCCGGTTAAGTCGTCTTTTTTCGCGAAAGCAAGACAATGAATCAAAATATCTAAAGAACCCCATTTTTCTTGAATGGTATCAAAAGTTGTTTTTACTTGTTCGTCATCTTGAACATTACAGGGCAAAAACAGACTAGGAGAAAGCGGCTCTACCAAATCCGCAACTTTTTTCTCCATTTTACCTTTCTCGTCAGGTAAGTAGGTAATGCCAATATTTGCTCCTGCTTTATGTAGCTGTTGGGCAATACCCCAAGCAATAGAACGGTTATTAGCAATACCTGTTACCAGCGCATTTTTCCCAGTTAGATCCAGCATAAATGTTACCTATTTAATAATGGTTCATGGTTGAGCATACTAGATATTAGACCGATTATTCTTACTTTTAAATACGATTTATCAGATATTGCAATCAATGTTATTCAAAATATGCTACTTTTATCGGCGCTGATTTTTTATGATAAATTCAACATTTCTTCATCAAAAATATTTACTTTTATCAATTAAATAAATAACTATTAAAAATTAGTAGATCTAAGAGCTAAAAATTATGTATTATGATGAACAAATAGTAGTGAGGTTATAGGGTTAAGTATAGTAAAGTACAAAAAGGTTGACAATGCAATATTAATTTTTCAAGTGTATTCTTAGGTAATCTGTTTTATTTATTCCGGCATTGGGTAGGGGAAGGGAGATGATTGTGACACAAGATAAAGCCCTAGCAAATGTGTTTCGTCAAATGGCAACTGGGGCTTTTCCGCCAGTTGTAGAAACCTTTGAACGCAATAAAACTATATTTTTTCCCGGAGATCCAGCCGAACGAGTTTATTTTCTTCTCAAAGGTGCCGTAAAGCTCTCCAGGGTGTACGAGGCAGGAGAAGAAATAACGGTGGCGCTACTACGAGAAAATAGCGTTTTCGGAGTGTTGTCTTTATTAACGGGAAACAAATCAGATAGGTTTTATCATGCTGTAGCATTCACGCCAGTAGAATTACTCTCGGCTCCAATTGAACAAGTAGAGCAAGCACTCAAAGAAAATCCCGAATTATCGATGTTGATGTTGCGAGGACTTTCTTCGCGAATCTTGCAGACAGAGATGATGATTGAAACTCTTGCTCACCGAGATATGGGTTCTAGATTAGTAAGTTTTTTACTAATTCTGTGTCGAGATTTTGGAGTTCCTTGTGCTGATGGGATAACCATAGATTTAAAATTATCTCATCAAGCAATTGCCGAAGCAATTGGTTCTACTCGCGTTACCGTTACAAGATTATTAGGCGATTTACGAGAAAAGAAGATGATTTCAATACACAAAAAGAAGATTACGGTACATAAGCCAGTCACTTTAAGTCGGCAATTTACTTGAAGCATCTTTATGTTGTTGAACGTCTAATAAGGATTAATCGGAGGTCTTAATAGTGCGGTATACTCCGCCATAAAGTTGATTTGATTGTCAAAAAAACATCTGAAATAATCGTACCAGCAACAACAAAGTTATCCGGTTGATATTACAGATGCTTTTATCCTGGTAGCAGATGAATGATAACTGAGGCTGCTACCAATTCCTAGTCAAACTTTTTAATTGTATTTTCCGATAAATTCCTTGTTGCGTTTGGATTTTGGCAATACAAAGTCAGGTGAATCTGAAAATAAAGTATATTCAGCCCTTGTCTTATTTGCCTTTCTTCACACACAATAACTGGAAGTAGTAGGCTTGTATGTGAAAGGATGAATTCGGCACGATTATATGACCACCGCGTTTATCCTCATTACGGCAATCTTAATTTTGGGAGGTTTCATTGCCACCGTCGGCGATCGCATCGGTACACGGGTTGGCAAAAAACGGCTCTCACTCTTCAACCTGCGTCCCAAAAAGACTGCCGTTTTGGTGACGATTCTTACGGGAATAGGTATTTCAGCGTCAACTTTAGCAAGTTTGTTTTTGGTTGATGACGGATTGCGTAAAGGAGTGTTTGAGCTTGAGGATATCCAAAAAGATTTGAGATTGAAACGAGAACAGCTTCAAGGTGCGACAGCTAATTTAACAATTACTAAAAACGAGTTAGAAGAAGCTAGGAAGCAGCAAGCCCAAGCACAGAAAGATTTGCTGATAATTAATCGTTCCCTGCAAGCTGCAAACACTAAGCAACGTCAAACTCAAGCCCAACTCAATCAAACTATCAAGCAGCAAGCCCGCACTCAAGCTTTATTACAAGGTACTCAATCAAAACTAAATCAAGTTGCCATCCGTTATAAAAAGGCCATTGACGAACTGCAAAGCATTATCGATGAAAGAAACAGCCAAATCAAAGAAATCAAGCAGCTTAGGGCAGAAAGACAGCGACTATATCTAGAAGCCAAAAAATCTCTAGCTGAAGCTGAAGCTGCGATCAACAAACGCGATCGCGAACTAGAAAAGCGTCAAGAAGCCATTGACAAGCGCGACGAAAAAATTGCTCAACTTGATAAACAAATTCAAGAACGTAATTCGGAGATTACAGCACGCGAGAAAATGATTGCTCAACGTCAGAAAGTGATTAACGAAAAGCAAGCTCGTCTTTCGGATTTAGAAAGACAACAAGCTTCTTTAGAGCAACAACTCGCAAAGCTGGGTCAATCGAATCGCGATCTGCGCTTGGGTAAATTGGCTTTGGTACGGGGACAAGTGATTGCTGAAGCAGTAGTTCGCGTCGAAAAACCCGAAGCAGCCAAACAAGCAGTAATCAAATTATTACAAGAAGCCAACCGTTCGGCTCTCCAACAGCTAAGCGAACCCGGAAGCAACTCTTCAAAAAATGATGAGAAATCAATTTTATTTGCCACTGCACAACAAATTCAGCAATTGAGCAAGCAGATTGATGATGGTAGAGAATATGTAGTGCGAATTTTTTCCGCAGGTAACTACGTCAGGGGAGAACAGCGCATCGAATTTTTTGCGGACTCTGCACCCAACGAAATAGTATTTCAAAGAGGTGAAGTTTTAGCTACTACAACAGCAGATCCGCAAACCATGACACCCGATCAAGTAAGACAGCGGTTGGAATTAGTCATTTCTGCTTCTCAATTCCGTGCCAGGAATGCTGGTATTTTAAAAAGTATCCAAATAGAGGGTACTTTTATTCGGTTTTTGGCTTTATTGCGGCAATACAATCAATCATTAGAGATTAAAGCCGTTGCTGCCCAAGATACTTACAGAGCCGGACCATTAAAAGTTAAATTAGTGGCAATTTTAAATGGGCAAATAATATTCAGTACTTGAAAAATTCGGTTTGATTTTTAAACTTATTTGTAGGGAGTAGGGAGTAGGGAGTAGAGAGTAGGGAATATCGGATTAAGTTTTTTTAAGCCGATCGCGGTCGAACTGATTGCTAAAAGGTGATTGGTTTTTTAATATTTATCTATAAGTTGCTAATTAATCTTGTATAGTACCATTTCACAGTTTTTTATATGACTTCCCGTAAATTTTCACCTTCTGATTCGGTGATTTTGGGTTTTGACCCCGGTCGAGATAAGTGCGGTGTGGCTGTAATGGGGTTAGATAGGCAACTTCAATATCACGAAGTTCTATCTTCTAGTAACGCGATCGCCACTATCAAAGTTTTGTATCAAAAATATGCAATTTCTTTATTAGTTATGGGAGACCAAACTACATCAAAGCTTTGGAAACAACAAATACAGGAAAATTTATCTCCGACGGTAAATATTATTTTAGTAGATGAGCGCTATACAAGTTTAGAAGCACGCGATCGCTATTGGATAATGTACCCACCCAAGGGATTTACCAAACTATTACCCGCAGGAATGCGAACTCCACCTCGTCCGATAGATGATATTGTTGCCATCTTGCTGATTGAAAGGTATCTTAACCGCTTAACTCAGTAATTAGGAGCAAGTAGAGAAGGTTAGGAGTTAGGAGTTAGGAGTTAGTTATTACACCTTCGACCTTTAACCTTTAACCTTTGACCGTTAACCTTTAACCTTTAACCTTATTTTTAAATTTCAGATCGAATTGTAAAAACATAATCTCCTCCCGGTTCGAGTTGATAATCTTTTTGTTCTAAAAAGCGGCTGAGAGGTTCTTTGATTAAGGCTCTACCCTGAGAGGGTGTAATTGACAACTCAGCTTGACTAAAATGCCACTGAAATCGCCATTCAAACTCACCTGCTTTTACTTCACCTTCTAGTAAACTGTTTTGCCACGATTGTCGAGTGATTCGCACGTGGGCTGTGGTTTGCGGTAGTCTTTTAGAACTCACGATTGATTGCAATACGGACTAACTAATAATTTTTACTATAAAAGCATTTACGCAAAGCCCTCCTTTTCTGAAGCAGGGTTGGGGGGATTTTTTGACTATTGCTGCGTAAACCCTACACTTAACATAACTTAAATTTAAGTTAGGTCAAATGACTTTATACATTTTATGAACTACCGGAAACGCTATACACTGCTCGCGCAAAGTGAACCTTTATGGAGTCATGTACGCAAGCAAAGAGATTAAATTTCAGATGCCAATTTTTTTTCTAATGTAATCAATTCTTGAAATTAAATTATTAAAGCACGGAAAATAAAAATAGATTTTTATAAAAAATGGAAACCTTTTAATGTCGCCAATCGTTAATGAGCTTAACATTCATAAATTTCCTGGCTAACCCCACCTAAACTCATTGTAGGTGAGGACTGTGCCTGACATTTTCTTGCAAATTTCAGTGCGGATTTTAGATTTGCGATCGACTCGCAATTCCGGACACTTGCTACAGCGGCTGCTCTCCACCGGAGAACCGCGCTAGTTCTCAAGGTCGGGAGGCGACCCATAAGAGTGTCTCCCTTCAGTAAAGAGTAGCTTTTAATCGGCGACAGAACAATATAGTGTCCTTAAAATCTAAAATCCCGACCGTTTAAGCGGTAGCAGCTGCTTCTCGCGCCGCAGCGGCTTGTTCTGGATGAATGCCTAAGCGGGTAAGATTTATTCTACCTTTACTGTCAATTTCCCGAACTTTGACAATTACTTCATCACCAACAGCAACTTCATCTTCAACTTTACCAACTCGATAGTCGGCTAGCTGGGAAATATGAATCATCCCTTCTTTGCTGGGTAAAAACTCAACAAAGGCACCAATTGGAATAATTCGAGTTACTCTACCAACATAAACGTCACCTTCATTGAGCTTGCGCGTCATTGATTGAATGATAAAGCGGGCTTTTTTGGCTTTATTCTCATCTATGGCGGCAATTGTCACGGTACCGTCATCTTCGATGTCGATTGTGGCTCCTGTTTCTTCAGTAATTCCTTTAATGGTTTTACCTCCAGGACCAATTACCAAACCAATCATGTCTGAGTCAATCTTGATGGTTAATAACCGTGGAGCATAAGGTGACATTTCCGGACGCGGTTTGTCGATGCAAGCAAGCATTTTTTCTAAAATGTGCAGCCGCGCATCTTTGGCTTGGTGAACCGCTTGGGCGATAACCTCTAAGGATAAACCGGAGATTTTCATATCCATTTGCAGTGCGGTGATGCCTGTATCGGTTCCGGCGACTTTAAAATCCATATCGCCTAAGAAGTCTTCGATACCTTGAATATCCGTCAAAACACGGATTTCGTCATCTTCTTTAATTAAACCCATTGCCGCACCGCTAACAGGTTTGGTAATCGGTACTCCTGCATCCATTAAGGCTAGGGTTGAAGCACACACCGAACCCATTGATGTAGAACCGTTAGAAGAAAGCACCTCGGATACTACTCTAAGTACGTAGGGGAATTCACTCTTTGATGGTAATACAGTCAATAAAGCTCTTTCTGCCAAAGCACCGTGACCAATTTCTCTGCGTCCCGGCGGACGTAAAGGCTTGGTTTCCCCAACAGAGTATGGTGGGAAGTTATAATGGTGTAAGTAATGCTTTTGCTGGTCTGGTTGCAGGTCGTCGTTTAAGTTTTGAGCATCTCCGGGTGTTCCCAATGTACAAATAGATAACACCTGGGTGAGTCCCCTGTTAAATAAACCGCTACCGTGAACTCTTTTTGGCAAAATACCTACTTGACAGGATACTGGACGAACTTCATCAAGCTTACGACCATCAACGCGCACACCATCTTCAACGATCTGACGACGCATTAACTTTTTGGTTATGGCTTTGAAAGTGTTGCCGAGTGCCTTACTATCTTCGCTTGCAGCGACTCGAATCGAGTCTTCCTCTGGTAGCTCCTCAATTTCTTTGGAGATTTCGTCTTTGATCACATCCAATGCTTCATCGCGTTGGGCTTTTGTGAAATCGAACTGGGACAGAACTTTTTTGATGCCATCGTTAGCGCGATCGCGAATAAAGTTTTCTAAAGTGGTATCTACTTCGGGTGGTTCTTCGCTAACAATTTCGATGCCTAGTTCTTTTAGCAAATCTAGTTGTGCTTGGATTAAATCTTGTACCGCTTCGTAACCAAATTCAATCGCTTCGATAATATCTTGTTCTGGTAGCTGATTGGCTCCCGCTTCCACCATGATTACACCGTGCGGAGAACCTGCAACAACTAAATCCAAGTCTCCAGCACTAACTTCTGCATAGGTAGGATTAATGACAAAATCATCTCCTACTAAGCCCACTCGTACCGCAGCCATTGGCCCGTTGAAAGGAATCTTTGCCAATAAGGTCGCAATACTTGCACCTGTAACTGCCAGCACATCCGGTGGTACTTCTTCATCTACCGAAAGAGTGACTGCTATAACTTGTAGGTCATCTCGCAACCAAGAAGGAAACAAAGGACGTAAAGGACGGTCAATTAAACGACTGGTAAGAGTTGCTTTTTCTGGAGGTCGTCCTTCTCTTCTGAGAATACCTCCGGGGATTCTACCTGCTGAGTATAATCTCTCTTCGTAATCTACAGTTAAAGGTAGAAAATCAATTCCTTGTCTCGCTTGCGATCGCGTCGCTGTCACCAATACTGCCGTATCCCCCGATTGTATCATTACAGACCCGCCAGCCTGGGGAGCTAACAAGCCAACTTTCAGTCGAATATCCCGTCCGTCAAAGGATATTGACTTTTCAAATTCTTCCATTCAGTTCTTTTTCCTTCTATGCACTATTCGCTCTCAGTGGCAATCCTAACATTTATGCTCTGTTGCTTGTCGTAGTAACTTATAAATCAGTGAAATTAGTTTTCAACTATCGATAATTAGTGATCGCTGTTTACTTTGTTTGAGTTTTGTTGCAAACTCTTTACTTTTAACTCCTAACTGCGCTGGTTGATTGTGGCAGTACAATAAAGTTAACGTAAAGAAATGTCTTTTTGGTCTTTTTGCACTTTCATCGGAAGTTTGGTTTGATATAACAGCAGATCGTATTTTCTGTGGTGGGTAATTGATTTAATTAAAAAGGCTGCGCGACTATAGCACTAAGCGTCAAATTCAAACCGCTTTCAAGGTTATTCCGAGGACAAGATTAATAGCCACAGAGGGCGTGAAGTACTGTTCTAATGTTGGAGGAATAGATATAATTTAACTCTACTTTTTCGCGATTTTATTAGTGGTGATTAAATTTAAAAGTCATAAAAAATAGCTTTTTGATGTATCTTATACAGAGAAGCAGGAGCAAAATTAAATCGTTCGAAATTAAAGATAGCTAAATTAACCAAATTGATTTTTTTGATATGAGGGGTTATTTATTGCGACCGCTTTGATAATTAAGTTCGATATATCTTGTTTAATTTACTATATTTTTTTATATTTAACAAATTTTTATAGCTGAGAAATATAAACTATAAAATTACATTTTTTCCGAATCAACTGTTTGAAAGTATTAGTTCTACAATAATTTGACTGTCGTTGGCATATGGCAATTTTACACGGTAGTTGGTTAGTAAAAAATCAAGATAGCTGTTTTTTTGTATGGGGAGAAACTTGGCGTTCTATAAGTCCAGATTCTAGTCAAGATGCTTCTAGGGTGCAGCCTCATCATGGAGCTATGACTCCATTTGAGTTATTAGAGTTATTGCGTTCTCGTAACATAGCAATCCCCAAAGAGTGGGTACAGGCTCAAGCGCAATCAATTAATTCAGGCAAAAAACGCAAGGCTACTGCTACAGATGATAACGGCGTAAATTTACGTTCGTTATCTATTGTTGTTGCTTTACCAACTCATATTCCTCAAGAAGATAATCAAAAGAAAAAAACTAGAACTAAAAACAAAAGTCAAGAAATTGATTTAATATACCCGCTACATTCAGCAATTGTTGAAGAAGCAGCGAAACCAGAATATTTGCAACCTTGGCAAGTTAATGGTTTTCGTTTGAACTCTAAAGACGCAATAAAATTTTTAACTTCTTTACCGATGAATGTTGCTAACGATGAGCAAACTTTTATCGGAGGAGATTTACGCTTTTGGTCGCAAGTTGCTCGCTGGGGTTTGGATTTAATTGCTAGGTGCAAATTTTTACCCAAAATTGAAAATGCGGATAATCTAGATCGTAAAATTGCTAGTTGGACAGCACTTATAGATAGTGCGGTTGACGAAAGTCGGTTAGATAAATATTCTCGATCGATGCCTTTATCATGTCGGGTATATCAAGCAGACTCAGATGATTACCCATTAATTAATTTACCACCGGAATCCGAGCAGCTACTGCTAGATTTTCTAAATAAAACTATAGATGCTCAAGTGCGAGCAATGGTAAATCTGGATGCAGGAGAAACTCGATTGCTGACATCCCTACCATCTGTAGTTAGACAATGGTTATACTCCTTGAGCAGCAATAAAAACTCAATTAGTGCAGATACACCTGAAGTTGAAAGGTTAGAAGCAGCGCTGAATGCTTGGACAATGCCTTTACAAAACCAACTCGGACAAAGAAGCCTGTTTCGCACTTGTTTTGTATTGCGGACTCCAGAAGCAGGGAAAACAGAGTGGCTGTTGGAATATTATCTGCAAGCGATCGACGATGAAGAATTTTTATTAGATGCACAAACTATTTGGAATCATCCGGTTGAACAGTTTGCTTACCAAAATCGCACGATTGACAAACCCCAAGAAACATTTTTACGAGGTTTGGGTTTAGCTTCGCGACTTTATCCAATCATTGCACCGAGCTTAGATACAGCATTACCGCAATTTTGTCGTCTCGAACCGATACAAGCGTATGATTTTATTAAATCGGTAACTTGGCGGCTTGAAGATAGCGGTTTAGGTGTAGTTTTA
Source organism: Rivularia sp. UHCC 0363 (assembly GCF_034931125.1). Classification (NCBI taxonomy): domain Bacteria; kingdom Bacillati; phylum Cyanobacteriota; class Cyanophyceae; order Nostocales; family Rivulariaceae; genus Rivularia; species Rivularia sp. UHCC 0363. The sequence continues at coordinate 125,477 of NZ_JAYGHM010000012.1, forward strand.
CCTCCAAGCTTAGCAAATCGCGATGGTTGGGCGAATCGTTTGGGTTTAAAAGTCAGCGCTCAAACTCCGAAGAAAAATGAACGTTTGGGTTTGCAAAGTTTACTTAATTTCAGGTGGGAATTAGCGATCGGAGGACAAACTCTTTCCCAGCAAGAATTCAACAAACTTGTAGCTTTAAATAGTCCCTTAGTAGAAATCAACGGTGAGTGGGTAGAATTGCGATCGCAAGATATTAAAACAGCACAGACATTTTTTGCTAGTAGAAAAGAGAAAATGGCGTTGTCTTTAGAAGATGCGCTGCGGTTGGGTTCCGGGGATACTCAAACCATCGAAAAACTACCCGTAGTCAGCTTTGAAGCCTCTGGAGCGTTGCAAGAGTTAATTACCAATCTCACGGATAATCAAGAGATAGAAACATTACCCACACCTGAGAGTTTTCGCGGAGAATTGCGACCATATCAGCGACGGGGAATGTCTTGGCTGTCATTCTTGGAACGTTGGGGTTTGGGTGCTTGTTTAGCCGATGATATGGGTTTAGGGAAAACCATTCAATTCATAGCCTTTCTATTACATCTCCAAGAACAAGAAGCCTTAGAAAAACCCACATTATTAGTTTGTCCGACTTCCGTATTAGGAAACTGGGAACGAGAAGTAAAAAAATTTGCTCCTAATCTAAAAGTTTTGCAATATCACGGCGATAAACGTCCCAAAGGAAAGGCATTTCAAAAGGCTGTCAATGACACGAATATTGTAATTACCAGCTACTCGTTAGTTCATCGCGATTTAAAGTTATTGCAAGATGTTTCTTGGCAGATCATAGCTTTAGATGAAGCTCAAAATGTCAAGAATCCAGAAGCAAAACAATCGCAAGCAGTACGACAGCTAGAACCAGAATTCCGAATTGCTTTAACAGGCACCCCGGTAGAAAATAGACTACAGGAATTGTGGTCTATTATGGATTTTTTGAATCCCGGATATTTAGGAACCCGACAGTTTTTTCAGCGACGGTTTGCAATGCCAATTGAAAAATATGGCGATACTTCTTCCTTATCACAATTGCGTTCCTTAGTTCAACCTTTTATTTTACGTCGATTGAAAACAGACCGCGATATCATTCAAGATTTACCAGAAAAGCAGGAAATGACTGTTTTTTGTGGTTTAACTCCCGAACAAGCAAAGCTTTATCAAAAAGTAGTAGAAGATTCCTTAGCTCAAATTGATGATGCAGAAGGATTGCAGCGTCGGGGAATGATTTTGGGTTTACTTGTAAAGTTGAAACAAATTTGTAATCACCCAGCGCAGTATTTGAAAAAAGATACATTAGACAAACACGATTCAGCCAAACTTCAGCGTCTGGAAGAGATGTTAGAAGAAGTCATATTAAATGGCGATCGCGCTTTAATTTTCACTCAGTTTGCGGAGTGGGGTAAGTTGCTTAAACCTTATTTAGAAAAGTATTTCAACCGAGAAGCTTTGTTTTTATATGGTAGTACAACTCAGAAAAAACGTGAGGAAATGATCGACCGTTTTCAACACGACCCCCAAGGACCACCAATAATGATTCTTTCCTTAAAAGCAGGTGGTGTCGGTTTAAATTTAACGCGAGCAAATCATGTATTTCATTTTGATAGATGGTGGAATCCCGCAGTAGAAAATCAAGCTACAGACAGGGTATTTCGTATCGGTCAAACGAAAAACGTACAGGTACATAAATTTGTTTGTACTGGTACCTTAGAAGAAAAGATTCACGACATGATCGAAAGTAAAAAACAGTTAGCAGAACAAGTTGTAGGTGCAGGTGAAGAATGGTTAACTGAAATGGATACCGACCAACTCAGAAATTTATTAATACTTGATCGTGATGCAGTTATTGAAGAAGAGAATTAAAGGTTAAAGGTTAAAGGTCAAAGGTCAAAGGTTAAAGGTTAAAGGTTAAAGGTTAAAGGTTAAAGGTTAAAGGTTAAAGGTTAAAGGTCAAAAATTCTTAATCCTAACTTCTAATTATTTTACAATTCACCATGCCCAAAGCCCAATTCACAATTTAAAATCTAAAATCTAAAATCCAAAATTAATCTCATGCAAGCAAATTACGATTTTCAAGCATCAAGAGAATGGTGGTCACAACGCTGGTTAGAACTATTAGATTCTTACCGCTTTAAAAAACGATTAGAACGTGCGAGAAACTATGCACGTCAAGGTAATATTCTCAACATAAAATTTGAAAAGGCAAAAGTTTTGGCTGACGTACAGGGAAGCGAACCAGAACCTTACAATGTTTCTCTTTCTCTTGATTCTTTTAACGATGAAGAATGGGGTTTTGTAGTTGAAACTATGTCCCAGAAAGCAATATTTGCTGCTAAATTATTAGCTGGAGAAATGCCGCAGAATATAGAAGAGGTATTTACATCAAATGGCTTATCTTTATTTCCTTTTACCTTGTCCGAAGTTCATAGTAAATGTTCTTGTCCTGATAAAGCTAACCCCTGCAAACATATCGGTGCGATTTACTATCAATTAGCCGACCGTTTTAGTGAAGACCCATTTGTTTTATTTCAATTGCGAGGACGCACTAAAGAGCAAATTATTAGTGATTTGCGAAAATTACGAAGTACCAATATAGAAACAAAAGTAGATTCAGATATTACACAATCAACTAATAACAAACAAAAATCCTTAGAGTTAGATAATTTTTGGCAATACAATCAACCCTTAGAATCTTCCTTAGTAGTAATTGCACCATCAACAGGAGAAACAGTTTTAGATGTATTAGGTTCAATTCCTTTAGCAAAAGAAGATGAAAAGCAAGCAAATTTAAATTCCACAGATATTGTCATGAAATATCTCAATTTGCTGTATAAGGATGCTAGTCAGAAAGCATTTTTAGCTGCGATGAATCAGTGAACAGTTAGCAGCGACCATTACGAATTATCTTTTAAATAAGATGGGTTTTGGGTATTGAATGCAATGTGTCAGTTAAATATACTTTAAATTTGAGAAATGTGAATTAAATAATACAGCCGATTTCATCTGAGTGAGGTACAGGATATATCGTTATAAGGGAGTAGGGGAATATACTTCATTTATTTGCAAACTGCTGTATATAAAAGTAGGGTGGTGTTAGCGTCCCATAATGCACTATTTCCCTGATAACTGCTCACTGTTGACCGTTCACTGATATAAATAAGCATGGAACTGCAAAACAAAATTATTACTGTAGAGTTGAGTGATGGCACCAGCGTCAGAGTTGAAGCTACTCTTATTGGAGAACGGAAATTAACTTTTCAAGCCCGACCATTTAGCGAAATAGCTGGTGCTATAGAGTCTTTGACAAAAGAGATTGCGGAAACGGTGCAAAAAATAAAACCCGATAAAGCTCGCGTTAGATTTGGCATAGACTTTGGGATTGAATCGGGTAAACTCACACCTTTGCTTGTTAAAGATGCTTCCACTGCTAATATTGAAATTACTTTGGAATGGGGTAATTAATTAGCTTAGTTAAGCTAAAAATATAGGCTTTAACTTTATTAATAACTCTTCTTAAAATTTAGTCTTTTAGATAAAGATTAAGAACCTGCTTCTCGAAGAAGTTTTAAAATATCAGATAAGTAGTTTAGCGTTGAAAATTGTAATTAGGACAAGGGAGTAGGGAGTAGGCAATAGGGAGTAGGAGTAAGGCTCTTAATCCAATTACCAATTACCAATTACCAATTACCCATTCCCAACCATAAAAAAAACTCCCGCTTTTACACGGGAGCAACTGATTGTCACGTAATGTCTAAACTAGATAAACTAGTCCAAATCAGGCATAAACATTACTGGTTCGGTTTCACGGTTGATACCTTTCTCGAAACCACCAGCAGCCGCACGAGCGCGTCCTGCGTGCCATAAGTGACCGATTAGGAAGAAGAATCCTAATACGAAGTGAGATGTCGATAACCACGCACGAGGAGACACGTAGTTAAAGGAGTTAATCTCGGTCGCAACACCACCTACAGAGTTCAAAGAACCCAGAGGTGCGTGGGTCATGTATTCAGCAGCACGACGAGCCTGCCAAGGCTGAATGTCATTTTTAACTTTTTCTAAGTCAAGACCGTTAGGACCGCGTAGAGGCTCCAACCAAGGGCCACGGAAATCCCAAAAGCGCATGGTTTCACCACCGAAGATGATTTCACCAGTTGGAGAACGCATCAAGTATTTACCAAGACCTGTAGGACCTTGAGCAGAACCAACGTTAGCACCTAAGCGTTGGTCGCGAATCAAGAAGGTTAAAGCTTGAGCTTGAGAAGCCTCGGAAGCTGTAGGACCGAAGAATTCGCTGGGGTAAGCAGTGTTATTGAACCAAACGAAAATGGAAGCGATAAATCCCATTAAGGACAAAGCACCCAAACTGTAAGATAGATACGCTTCACCAGACCAGATGAAAGCACGACGCGCCCAACCAAAAGGCTTGGTCAAAATATGGAAGATACCACCAGAAATAGTGATGATAGCAACCCAAATGTGACCGCCAACAATATCTTCGAGGTTGTTAACGCTGACAATCCAACCTTCGCCGCCGAAAGGGGACTTGAGTAAGTAACCAAAGATTACCGCCGGATTCAATGTTGGGTTAGTTACGACGCGGACATCACCACCACCGGGTGCCCAGGTATCGTACAAACCACCAAAGAACATTGCTTTCAGCACCAACAATAAGGCACCGCATCCCAAAATAATTAGGTGGAAGCCAATGATGGTGGTCATTTTGTTCTTATCTTTCCAGTCATAACCAAAGAAAGAAGAGTATTCTTCTAAGGTTTCTGGACCGCGAACGGCGTGATAAATACCGCCAAAACCTAATACTGCGGAAGAAATTAGGTGAAGTACACCAACAACAAAGTAGGGGAAGGTGTCAATAATTTCACCACCAGCACCAACACCCCAACCTTGGGTTGCTAAGTGAGGTAGCAGAATTAAACCCTGTTCGTACATGGGTTTTTCCGGAATGAAGTGAGCAACTTCAAACAAAGTCATTGCTCCAGCCCAGAAAACGATTAAACCAGCGTGAGCTACATGAGCGCCCAGTAGTTTACCAGAAAGGTTAATCAAACGAGCGTTACCAGACCACCAAGCAAAGCCAGTGCTTTGCTGGTCGCGTCCGCCCGCTCCCATTACCATTTGTCTATTAGAGAGCGTTACCACGTGGCAATACCTCCTCGGGGAATATAAATTGTTCGTGTGGCTGATCTTGAGGAGCCATCCAAGCGCGGATACCCTCGTTGAGCAAAATGTTTTTCGTATAGAAAGTTTCAAACTCGGGGTCTTCTGCGGCTCTCAATTCTTGAGATACGAAGTCATAAGCACGTAGGTTCAGCGCTAAGCCAACTACACCTACCGCGCTCATCCATAACCCGGTAACTGGTACAAACAACATAAAGAAGTGTAACCAGCGTTTGTTGGAGAATGCAATACC
>NZ_JAYGHM010000013.1:0-6673 GCF_034931125.1 Rivularia sp. UHCC 0363
GATGCACCGATAATAAAATTACTTCATCCATATATTTGTGCATGAATTGAGTTATTCTATCGGGTTTTCCGCCTACAGTAGTTTCCCATCGACAATCATCACTTGTTGCCATTAACCACGGAGTTTTTAACATCTCAGCTAATTTTTGTTGAAAATATCGAGTCAATCCTTTTGCTTCAAATTGAGAATCCTTAAATTGCTTATGCAAACATTTCTGTAGAATTAAAGCGCTTAAAGCCGCAGTTGTCATTCCTTGTGCATATACAGGATTAAAAGCGCAAACTGCATCCCCAATAATTATTAAACTGGATGGTAAACGCGCTAATTTGTCATAATGATGCCAGCAATTTTCTGTACGGCGATAACTGTAAACTTTAGAAATAGGTTTAGCATCTTTAATCGCATCATAAATGGCCGAATTACGTAGATTACGCGCACACTCCAAAAAACCGTTATTATCAGTAGGTGGATAGTCTTTAGCGATACCTGCCAAAGTTATAGCCCAACGATTGCCTTCTACAGGTACCAATACTCCCCCATGCTTTTTATGAGGAGGTTTGTAAAAAACTGCGATCGCTTTCCAATCTATTTCTAAATCTTGAGGAGGTTCATACCAACAGGTACTATATCCTAAAAACGAATTAATCACAGTTTTTTCCGGTAATTGATATCCCATCGACTTTAACCAATTAGATACTTGAGAATTACGTCCAGAAGCATCCACAACAAAATCTGCAATTAATTCTTCTTTATGCTCATAGGAATTACAAACCTTCACTCCCGTGACTTGAGAATTTTGACTATTACTTAATAATCCCTCCACTTGAGTTTTGTCCTGAAACTTAATATTTTCAAAACCTAAAAGACGACGACGCACCAACCATTCTAAAAATGCCCGACTAGCACTATGAGTAATTAAATCTGAGGCAATGCGCGGATGCCAACCCCAATAACTAAACATTGCATATTCCTTAGTCCAATTTATTTTAGGCGCACCAGCTTCACTTAATTCTGCATCTATCCCAGGGAATAGTTCTTCTAGAATTCTGTGTCCTTGAGCAAGCATTATATGAGCATGATTTGCTTGGGGAACACCCATACGAGTTTGCGGTAGAGAAGGTAAAGTATCGCGCTCTACTACAATAACTCGACCAAAATAATCTGCTAAAACCCTTGCACTAAGAAGTCCAGCCATGCTGCCACCGATAACTATAGCAGTATAATTATTAGTGTTGTGTTGCGATAGTGATGAGCGCATATTAATTTATTAACCGATTTTGTAACACTTACAATTTTATCTTTGTGATAATCTCTCGGTTTTAGAGAATTTTATCAAAATGAAGCTACAGATAGTGCTTTTTTATTCTTCCGGCAGCAAATCTTAATACCATTGTTAAAATCAATAAAATTGCAAAAGGTAAAGCGAAAAAATTTGATTTATAAGGATAATATGTTTTTCAACGCAAAGTAACACAGAGTTTTTAAATTTATATATTGAGTAACAAAGATGAATTTTTCTCACAACCCAAATTTACATATTACACGCCGTAAATTATTGCAAATTTCTGGTTTATCCAGCATCAGTTTACTTTTGGGTGGCTGCGGTAGTCCCCTATTTGAAGACGTGGTGGGTACGCTTTCCGAGCCGCTCAATCAAAAATTTCAAGCTTTATTATTAAAACCGCAAACGCTGGTACCGGAATTTTCTCCGAATCAAATAGAACCGGAAGCTTTGATTGTTAATACATATAGATTTACCCCAAATATCGACCAAGAAAAATATCGTTTAATTATTGATGGTGAGGTGGAAAATCCCTTAACTTTGAGCATGGAAGATATTAAAAACTTGCCGTTAACCTCTACAATTATTCGTCACGTATGTGTCGAAGGATGGGCTGCAATTGTGCAATGGGGTGGTATTCCTTTGCGGGAACTTGTGGCGATCGCACAACCCAAATCAACTGTTAAATATGCTTATTTCCTATCTGCCGATGGTTATTATTCTAGTTGGGACATCGCTTCAGCTTTACATCCACAAACATTGTTAGCTTATCAAAAAAACGGCGAATCTTTACCAGTTGACAACGGTGCGCCTTTACGCTTATCTTCCCCAATTAAACTTGGTTACAAACAAAGTAAATGGGTAACAAGAGTCACTTTAGTTAGTAATTTATTGCCCCGTCAAGGCTATTGGGAAGACCAAGGTTATGAATGGTTTGCGGGATTGTAAATACTAAACAGGGTAATATCACCGATACAAATTTAGGACTAGTAATTGTAAAACTGTATATAGATATGTACCAGAGTAAAATTACGATTTCCAAAAAAAATGGGGAAATTAAAAATTTTACATTTATTTGGCACAGATCAAGTATTTACAACTAGAGATAAATCATGACTAAGATTTTAGTAATCGAAGATGAAGAATCAGTACGCGAAAATATTTTAGATTTATTGGAAGCGGAAGATTTTGAAGCCATTGCTGCTCCCAACGGTAGATTAGGAGTTGATTTAGCAATTAATGAGTCACCAGATTTGATTTTGTGCGATTTGATGATGCCAGAAATCAACGGCTTTGCTGTTTTAGCCCTATTACGCGATAAATTTAGCACTTCTGCTATTCCATTTATCTTTTTAACTGCCCGCTCTGCAAAAGAAGATTTACGTCAAGGAATGGAATTAGGTGCTGATGATTATCTAACTAAGCCATTTACACGGGGAGAATTGTTAACTGCAATTTCTACCAGATTACAACGACAAGCGGCAATTATCAAAAATCCTGTTCCGTATGCAGAAGTGAAAGCATACCCGAAGGAAATGCGAATTATAGAAAATACTTTACGTCGTACTATCGAAGAAGGTAAATTTCGTGAATTTCAAACTTATTATCAACCTATTGTTAATATCAAATCTGGTGCGATGATTGCAGTTGAAAGTTTGATACGTTGGTGGAGTTCCAAGTTGGGTTTAGTTTCCCCTGCGGAGTTGATTCCTTTAGCGGAATCTACGGGTTTAATTATACCTTTAAGCGATTGGATCTTAGAAAGTGTTTGTAAACAAACACGGACTTGGTTAGATAATGGTTTAGATGCTTTACCAAACTGCGTCAATATATCCGCAAGTCAATATACTCAACCTAATTTCGTTGAAAAAGTTTCAAATTTACTATCAACTTATAATTTAGCACCACACTACTTAGAATTAGAATTTGCTGAAACCACAATGATGCAGGATATAAATAAAACTATTGATATCTTCCAACAATTAAAATCATTAGGTGTCAAAATTGCAATGGATGATTTTGGTACTGGTAGTTCGTCTTTAATTTATTTGAAACAAATACCGTTAGATATTCTCAAAATCGACAACTATTTTATACATAATGTCTCTGAAGATGGTCAGAAGTTAGCAATCACTAAATCTTTAATTCAAATGGGACAAAATCTCAATTTGAAGGTTGTCGCAGAGGGAGTAGAAACCGTTAGCGAACTCAAGATTTTGCGCGATCTTAGATGCGATGCGATGCAAGGTTTTCTGTTTACTCAACCTCTACCAAGTTCTGATTTTGAACAAATGTTAGCCAGTAAGCAAAGGTTGCATATTTAAGCTCAAATTCTTTAATTTTTTTATCCTTTTAGGGTGCTAACTCCCAACCAAACCAGTTAATAATCATCAGTTTTTTAAGAATATTTTTAAAACCTATATGTTAAGTTAGATCGCAACAAAGCTCAAACTTGCGAAAATAATTACACACAAAAATCCCCCAGTATCGCTACCGGGGGTTAAAAGAGTTGTTACCATTTCATACAACGTTTGCCTTTTGATATTCTCTACATTCCCCTGCGTATATCTACTTCCTTCCCGGAACGGGCTTAAAACCCGTTCATTGAGAAGATAAGAGTAGATTTGCGTTTGAAAAAGGGGCGTTATCCGAATGCTACCACCAAAATAGGTCTTGGTATAACTTTTAGCTGACATTTGCCAACTCTAATGCGGTTTTTTCGGTTTTAACAACTCTGACTTTACCATCGTCGTCAACGTCTACAACCGCTGTATCACCTTGGGTAATTTGACCTGAGAGCATTGCTTCTGCTAGGGAATCTTCTAAAAGATTCATGATTGCTCTACGTAATGGTCTAGCACCGTAGCTGGGGTTGTATCCTTGCTGCACTACTAGATCTTTGAAGCTTTCGCTCATTTGCAAGCTAATTTCTTTCTCAGCTAAGCGACTAGTAACTTCTTTGAGCAAGATTTCGGCGATTTCTTTGATCTCATCTTTCTTAAGCTGCGTAAAGACGATAATTTCATCAAGACGGTTAAGGAACTCCGGACGGAAGTAGTTTTTGAGTTCTTCGTTAACCAGCGTTTTGATGCGATTGTAGTTAGCTTCTGCTTCGTTTTCTAGATCGAAGCCTAAACCACCACCACCTTTTTCAATAACTCGCGAGCCAATATTAGAAGTCAAGATAATCAAAGTATTCTTGAAGTCTACTTTGCGACCTTTAGCATCGGTCAGATGACCGTCATCCAACATTTGCAGCAGCATATTGAAAATATCGGGGTGCGCTTTTTCGATTTCGTCGAAAAGTATTACCGTATAAGGCTTGCGACGCACAGCTTCGGTTAATTGTCCGCCTTCATCGTATCCGACAAAACCTGGAGGTGAACCAATCAGTTTGCTAACGGTGTGACGTTCCATGTATTCGGACATATCCAAGCGAATCATTGATTCTTCAGAACCGAAGAAGTAGGAAGCCAAGGATTTCGCTAATTCTGTTTTACCAACTCCCGTAGGACCGGAGAAAATAAAGCTGGCAATCGGACGGTTGGGATTCTTTAAACCAACACGAGCGCGACGAATTGCTTTTGATACTGCGGTTACTGCTTGCTCTTGTCCGATCAACCTTTGGTGAAGGGTATCTTCTAAATGCAGCAATACCTCAGACTCGGATTCGGTGAGTTTATTAACAGGTACACCAGTCCAAGAAGAGACGATTTGAGCAATATCTTCTTCGTCAACTACAGGTCTATTGACAGCAACGCCTGCTTGTGCTTCTTGTAGCTGTACTTCTAGCTCTAACTCTTTGTCACGGAGTTCGGCAGCTCTGTCAAAATCCTGCAATTTAACCGCTTCGTTTTTCTGCTTGGCAGCTGCCACAATTTGGCGTTTCAAGTCCCGATGCTCTGAAATCATCGAGTTACGCAAACGCACTCTTGAACCAGCTTCATCTATCAAATCGATCGCCTTATCTGGTAAAAAGCGATCTGAGATGTAGCGATCGGCAAGCTCAGCGGCTGCAACCAATGCATCATCGGATATGGTTAAGTTGTGATGCTGTTCGTAAGCACCGCGCAAACCCTGTAAAATTTCCACAGTTTCTGGTACAGAAGGTTCGCCAATCTTGATTGGCTGGAAACGGCGTTCTAAAGCCGCGTCGCGCTCGATGTGCTTGCGGTATTCATCTAATGTGGTCGCTCCAATGCACTGAAGTTCGCCTCTAGCTAATGCTGGCTTGAGAATATTAGCGGCATCCATACCACCTTCCATTCCACCTGCACCGACTAAAGTATGAATTTCATCGATCACAATGATGATATTTCCCGCAGAACGGATTTCCTCAATGATTTTCTTGATGCGTTCTTCAAAATCACCACGGAAACGAGTACCCGCGACTATTGAACCCATATCAAGACTGATAACTTGCTTGTCCTGCAAGATATCGGGTACATCCTGATTAAAAATTCGTTGCGCTAAACCTTCGGCGATCGCAGTTTTACCAACTCCAGGTTCGCCAATTAATACGGGGTTATTTTTAGTACGTCGTCCCAGAACTTGAACGGTACGCTCAATTTCTTTCTCGCGACCAATTACGGGGTCTAATTTACCTTCGGCAGCTAATCTAGTGAGATTTCTACCAAATTCTTCTAAAGTTGTCGATTGATTGCGTCTGGTACTACCGCCACCCATGCCAGCACCAACAGATGCAACTTCACCCAAACGGCGAATCACAGCAGTACGCAGCTGCTTCAAATCGACATCTAAATTTTGCAGTACTTTAGCCGCAACACCTTCGCCAGCTTCAGTTAAACCTAAAAGTAAGTGTTCCGTACCAATATAATTATGTCCTAGTGAACGAGCTTCCTTAAAAGACTGCTCGAATAGAGTTTTAACTTTAGGAGTAAAAGGAATTTCTGGTGGAACGAAACCAGAACCTCTGCCAATAATTTTTTCGACTTCGCGGCGTGCATCTCTGAGAGTCACACCCATATCCGTCAGCACTTTAGCAGCAACACCCGTTTCTTCTCCCAGCAACCCCAAGAGAATTTGTTCCGTGCCTACGAAATTGTGTCCCAGACGACGTGCCTCCTCCTGGGCGAGCATCACTACTTTAATTGCTTCGGAAGTAAAGTGTTCAAACATAATGGGTTCTTGCTTCCTCGCTGAACGGTTAACAGTGAAATCAAATTCACTTTTTTTCTGAACATTTGTCTACTTTTCTTAAGGATAATGTATCTTTATTTAACATTCACTGGCAGTGAGGAGAGCCGTAAGCTGTAGGGTGTAGTTGCCGTCCGTTTTAAGGGATGGGGAGATTTGAGGATGGGGAGATTAGGATATGGGGAGATTGGGGGATGGGGAGATTGGGGGATGGGGAGATTGGGGGATGGGGAG
>NZ_JAYGHM010000013.1:6698-42500 GCF_034931125.1 Rivularia sp. UHCC 0363
GGGAGATTAGGATATGGGGAGATTGGGGGATGGGGAGATTGGGGGATGGGGAGATTGGGGGATGGGGAGATTGGGGGATGGGGAGATTGGGGGATGGGGAGATTGGGGGATGGGGAGATGGGGGGACAAGGGGACGGGGAGACAAGGGTTATTAATGATATTTATTTTTTAACCTTTAACCTTTGACCTTTGACCTTTGACCTTTGACCTTTGACCTTTGACCTTTAACCTTTGACCAATACCAATTCATATCCCAATAGCTTTATCGAATCGCAACATTTCCAAACTGCGATCGCCATATATTGATTCTATCTGCTCGTGACAGCATTCGATAGCAAAATCGTTTAATTCTTCAGGTTCAATCCCAAATAAATCTTTAAATACTTCTGGTTCTACACGGCAAAAACGCGGACGCTCAGTATAAATGCTGCATTCTCTATGACTTTTGTCGTAATTTATGCACCATCCATCTTCACCCACCATACTGAGATATTCTTCTAGCTCCTGCGATGATAAATATTCTTCTAAGTCGGGACGTTCTGCTGGGTCAAGGTAGCAGCAGGCCCCACATTGCTTTACACATTGCCAAGTTGCCATTGTTGATATTATTGTTTTAGTAATAAATAGTATGCGAATGAAATTACGAATTATCTACGGTGCTTGCTCTGCTTGCTTAAATTATTACTTACCCTGAGATTTTCAAATCAATTTTATTCTTTTAGTTTTTTTATGTCTTTTTCTATAATTTTGTTAAGTAAATTAAAATTAAGCGCTAATTGCCAGATATGATCTATATCCAAGAGAGATTTTTCTTTTTATTCATTATTTTTTTAAGACAATTAGGAGGTAATTAATGGAAGCTTTAGCAAATGTCAATTGGGAAGTTATTTTTCAGCTAACTTCTGTAGCACTGATCATGTTAGCTGGACCTGCGGTAATTTTCGTATTAGCATTTCGCGGTGGCGATATGTAATGCGTTTGTCTTGAGTTAGGAGTTAGAATTATAGCTCCTAACTTTAATTATTATTAAAAAATGATGATTAAAATGTATTTTTTTCGATTTAAGTTAGGGAATAAGAAGTAGGAGTAGGAAAGAAGCTTGGAATGCTGCACTAACAGCACTCTGCTTTTACGTCCTATTTATTTATGATTAAAATTTATCCAGTCAATTAGAGGTCTTACAGTCCCAGGTATTAAACTTTCGCTTACAGTCACTTCGTGCTGTTTATCTTTATCTTCTACGGTAATTGTATATTCAAAGCGATCGCGATTGTTAGAGTCACCGGCTATATATGCGGGTAAATTAAAGAAATTTGCACATTCTAATAGCATCGGCAATTGTTCGGCTTGATTTTGCGGTATTTTCGCTGTATCAATCGTTATCACTTTACTTATTCCAGCAAAACCGCCGCTACGCTCTAAGGTTATTAACATTGTAATTGGGAATAGGGCATAGGTTAAAGGTTAAAGGCCAAAGGTCAAAGGTCAAAGGTTAAAGGTCAAAGGTCAAAGGTTAACTCCTAACTCCTAACTCTAGCCCTGTCAAGGTGGCTGAACATATCCTGGAAGCCCTGAGAAAACGTTGATTTTCAATTATGATTGCTTTTTTGATTTTCCTTTATGACTCATTTTTTATCAAGAATCTCAGTTTATTGATAAAAAGCTTGAGAAAAAGATGAGATTCAATACGAGCATTAATGCTCTAATTTAGCTCTCTTTCTTATCTTTAGCGTTTTTAAGTCTACTTCAATGCCACCTACTCCTAACTCCTAACTCCTAACTCCTAACTCCTAACTACTTAATCAACTCCAACCTCTTTCCAAGCATTGACAACCGCTTTTTGTTCGCTGCTTGCTGAACCGTAAAGTTCTCCTGCTACTGCAATAGTTATTTCTGCGGCTTGTTTAAAGTTTGATTTTGAGCGCAGTTTTTCACATAAACTAAGGTACCAAATTTTTCCGGCTTTCTCCCAAGCGTAACCACCAATTTCTGCTGCTGCTAAGTAAAAAGCACGATTGGGTATACCCGAATTTATATGTACTCCGCCGTTGTCTTTTGTACCAGTGTAAATATCTTTGACGTGGGCTGGTTGGGGGTCTTTACCAAGTACGGGGTCGTCGTAAGCTGTACCCGGTGCTTTCATTGAGCGAATTCCTTTACCTTTGACTTTTTCAGTAAATAATCCGGCACCAATTAACCAGTCTGCTCGATCTGCGGTTTGATTATTGATTTGCTGTTTGACTAAGGAACCAAACACGTCAGAAAACGATTCATTCAGCGCACCGGATTCGCCAAAATAGATTAAATCTGCTTCATACTGGGTAACACCGTGGGTTAATTCATGTCCAATGACATCAACCGACTTGGTAAAACGGTTAAATAGTTCGCCGTCACCGTCACCATAAACCATTTGGCTGCCGTTCCAAAAAGCATTTTGGTACTTCTCACCGTAATGTACGGTAGAATCCAAACGCAAGCCTTTGTCATCGATGGAATTGCGATCGCAAATTTTTTGAAAAAAGTCGTAAGTAGCTCCAGCTGCGTCGTAAGCTTCATTTACGGCTTCGTCTTCTGTAGGAGCATCACCTTCACCCCGGACTAATTGTCCTGGCAGTTTTTCAGCAGTTTTCGCATCATAGATAGTACGGCGTTTTTCACCAGCTTGCGGCATTAAATCTATACCGCCCAAATTAATCCGTCTGCCCCTAGTTTGCGCGGAAAGATTCAAAGTCTGAAAAGCCCATTCGCGCTGGGTTGGTGTGCCGTTAACAGCCACCTTTTCCAACATATGAGGGGGGATAATACAGCAGATCGGACATCTGTAATGAAGCGAATGTTTATAGCCGAAACCATGTGATTTTTTCTGCTTTTTTCGAGCCATCTAATGGTGTTCTCCCTTTTTTTATTTTTTATTTTGGATTTTGGATTTTAGATTACCCTTCGGGAAGACGCTTTCGCGTCAATAGATTTGGATAAATAACTAAAATTCTTAATCTAGTTTGTATTGAGCCTGCTTTTCCTTATTAAACCAGGAGAGTTACGACCTAATTTCGCAAATACATCAAAACATTATTTGGGTGAATTACGTTTGTATACCAAACCTTCGGAGGTTATATCATAAAATTCATCGAATGTTGGCTATGTTACCTATTAGTGTTGGAATAATGCGATTTTGTATTGCTATTTGATATTTGTTTATGTTTGTTATGAAAAATTAATTTATCTTAATCCTAAATAATAAAGAGATAAGTAATAAATTCGTAAGTAGGTCGGCGTTAAAAATCGCGATCGCGACAGGGAGTAGGGAATAGACAGTAGGGACAAGGCTTTAATACCAATTTACCCAACCGTTACATAGTTGGTTTCATTTGTGCCGACTTACTTAGTGCGAGTATCTTGGTCGCTCTTTGCTTCGAGCGAGACGGTCGCAAAATCGACCAAATAGATTATTAATTTCAGAAATAATTCAAAATCTTTAAACTATTCCTCCAAATACTGCCAACCCATAACATTTCCAGGGTACAGCTACAGTATTAAACCCAGCTTCCATCAGCATTTGTAACTGTGCATCTAAAGTTGCTAACTGGTCTTGACTAGAGTAACCGTAACTAGTAGCATAATCTACAGAATCGCTATTACTTGCCAAGCGAGAACGAACTTCTTGTATAGTCGTTCCTTGATTTTTCGTCCATTCTTCTCCCACAGCTTTGTAAATTTCTGCTAATACGGGTGATTCTGGTAAAATTGGGTCTGCATTCCAAAAGCAACCACCGCTCTTAAGACTTTTACCGATACGTTGAAATAACTTTGCTTTCATCTCGTCGCTGAGATGGTGAATTGCCAGTGATGACACACAAGCATCAAATTCAGTACCAACATCAAATTTTTCCGGATTATTTGCCCATTCTCCAAAATCGGCTTCTATACCACTCCATCGCTGATATCCAGCTTGATTAATTTTTGTTCTCGCAAATTCGATCATCCTGGGTGAATAATCGAGAGCAATAACTTCAGCAGCGGGACAGCGATCAAGGATTTTATGACTAAGCTCACCCGTACCGCAACCCAATTCTAAAATCCGACGAGAGTTAGCAGGAACACAGCGAGCAACAGCTGCGAGCATTTGGTCGTAGTTCGGTAACAGTTGACGAATACCAGCATCAAAATCGGTAGTTTGAGCGAAAACTTCACCGGGAAACACTTGTGACATGAAAATTTTACCATGATAATGCAACACTAATAATTATGATGCATCAGATGCATTCTAAAATCTATTGAGGCGGAAGCGTCTTCCCGAAGGGTAATCTAAAATCCAAAATGGTATAACTTATACACCAAAATGGTGGAATTTATCTAACATAGTTATAGACCTCACTAGTTTTGTGTGGTTGTGTGTTGTAAAACTTAGTTGTAATTTTGCCCTGGGGATTAAACCCTTGGCATTTTTTTTGTGATTCCGACTCAAATATCGAGGACAATTCTCTGAGTTTTCGGTTGAGAAATACAAATTAAAACCGAATCTTCATCAACTGCTGCTGTCGGTTCTTCTTGATAGCTCACTTCACCTTCAGTAATTTGGCAAGTGCAGGTTCCACAAATCCCAGCACGACAGCTATAGGGTGGATTAATGCCGTTATTTTCGGCGAATTCGAGAATATTACCATCTTCCTGAGTCCAAGTTAGAGTTTTACCGGATTTAGAGAAGACAATTTCTGCTGTGGTAACACTTTCATCTGTAGTCGTAACGGACTTTTGAGAAGATGCTGCTATTGGCTTGCTAAATGATTCAAAGTAAATTTGATTTGCGGGTACTCCCCATGCTTGCAGACCGTCACGTAATGATTGCATAAAATTCGGAGAACCGCACAAGAAAAACTCAGCATTTTGTGTAGTTAGTTGTTGAATTAAAGCTGAATTAACGTAACCTTGGCTGTGATATTTTCCCTCATCTTCTAGTTCTGGACGACTATAACGAAAATGAACTTTTAAGTTAGGATTTTCGCCAGCTAATCCTAATACTTCTTCCCGGAAAGCATGATAATTCCCATTCCTAGTACCATGTACAAAATAAACTTCTCGTTGAGGATTTAGTTGGGCTGTTGCTTTTGCCATACTAATCATCGGTGTAATCCCAACACCGTTACTTATAAGTACCGCAGGTAGCTTTTTTTGTACATTTAAAACGAATTTACCGTTTGGTGGTTTTGCTAGAATTACCGAGCCTTCATGAATAGAATTGTGCATGAAATTCGAGGCAATTCCTGGCATTACGCTTAATCCTGGTGGTGCTAATTCTCGCTTAATTGATAAACGATAATATTGAGGATATTGGCTATAGTCGGAAAGCGAATAAGTGCGGATTACTGGCTTATTCTGTCCGGGAATATCAAGTTTAATAGTAAGGAATTGTCCCGGTTGAAAGTTGGGGATCTCATATTTATCTTGTGGTTCTAAATAAAAGGAAGTAATTTCCTCACTTTCTTTCACTTTACGAACGACAATAAAGTTTCTCCAATCTTTCCAAATTTGGTTTTGCGATTTATCTATTTGTTGTTTATCTAAAGATAATTTAAGTTTATTTGATTTTTCAGCAACAGTTAAACCGAATATACCACCAGCAACAGTAGCAAGTAACGAAGAATATATCCCATATTTCAAGGCGGATTTATCCTTGGGATTAATATAGCCAATAATTGAACCAGAAATAATTGTTACAATTGTAAATCCCAGACTGGCACTGGTAAAAGCTCTGAGGAGAGGATTTTTTATTGCTGCGATTGGTTCTATCATAAAATAACCCGTTACGATCAAAACTAGTTTTTATTAAAGAGCGGCGATTATATTCCTTTAAACCCAACTTCACTTTCAACTTCTTGTAATTTATTTGGTGAATTTGTCCTAGATTCGGAACCTTGATGGGATGGTTTGGGAAAAATACTTAATTGACTCAAAACAATCCCCACCAAAATTACAAAACCACCGATATATTGAGCTAAATTTGGTGCTTGTCCTAAGATTAAATAGGCAGCAATTACAGCCACAATCGGCGTGAAAGAGCCAATCAACGAAGCTTGAGGTATGCTAGTCGCTCGCAATCCCGCAATCCAACAGGACTGACCAACTACTACAATTACTGGTCCGTAAATCAACATCCATTTCCATAAAAACGGTGAAAATACATCCATAAAGTGATGCGGTCCGTATAGTATTAAGGCTGCGAAGAAAAAGGTAATTGTTCCCAAAGCTGTACGATAAATATTAAAAATTTCTAGCGGAACTTGGGCGAGATTTTTCTTACTCAGAATAGTCGAAATAGCCAAAACTACAGACGCGATCGCAGTCAAAATTTCTCCAGTTCCAAAACTAAATAAATTTTCCATTTTTACCATTTCTTGTAGATTAGATGGTAGAGAAATGGTTAGGAATACACCAACAAAAGAGACAATCGCTCCAATTATTTGCCAAAAATTGACTCGCTCTCGCAAGAACCATATAGAAAGAGCTAAAGTTAAAGGTGGTTCCAATCGACCAATTAAAACAACATTATTAACATCTGTAATAGCTAAAGCTTGAAAAATCAAACCAGGTGCTAATGCTGCTCCAAGAATTGAAGTAATAGTCAGATAAAACCATTTATTTTTGCTAATTTGTCGCAATCTACTCAGTGTAAACTGTCGTCCATAGACTACTGACAGTACAAATAAAGCGCAGAGGTTGCCGACAAATAAAACATTGCAAAAAGAAACAGGATTATGACCATTAACGTACCTTTGCGCTCCAATTTCTGTTAGTTTACGAGTGACGGAACTTGCAGCACCAAAAATAAAAATGGCAACTAAGAGATAAAGTTGACCGGAAAATCTAGGAATGATTAAAAAACGTGATACCCGCATTTAGCTTCAGCGATCCTAAGTGAACATCACCTATTTTGGTTGCGGAGTTCCCTGGATTATACAAGGCTTAATATCACATTGCAGTTCGTAAAGTTTATTCACATACTGTTCTTGCCAACTTAAGGGAATTTCTAATAAATCTCGCGTTCCGGTCATTCCTTGTCCAATAAATAATAAGAGAGCTACACAATTAAGAATAATGTGAACAGTGCGCCAACGATTTTGTCTATCTTTGTAAATATCCTGGACAATTGCTAGGGAAAAAATCATCAACATTGCAGCAGTTATTCCATAGTAATAATGGGAGATAAACCACTCATTCCCTCGTCGATACACTTCTGGTTGACAACCGAGTAAAATTAATCCCATCCCTGTTAAAGTTGCAAATATTCCTCTCCAAATTGGAGTTTTGGCTTGGTAAAGAAAGTAAAGTGATGCAACGGTTGCAATACACATAAAAACAACAAAAACGAATCGTAGAGGTTCTTGGGAAATTACCTGTTTTTCCAGCATTTTTGCAAAAATCGAAAATGCAAGTCCTAATAAAGTAATCCCTACAACCGCACCAGTTAACCAGCGTCCTAAATGTACGTGTTCTTGTCCAACCACAGGAGGAATTTTACTTTTATTACCCGATGCTGTTTGTAAGCGACGCTGACGGGTTGACCAGGCAAAATTAACAACAATTCCAATTAAAGGAAAGACGAAAAAAACTGCAATCATCGGATGTAGTAGCAAAAAATAGTCTTTAGCTATCATAGGATTTTGGATTTTAGATTACAAAGACGGGAAGACGCTTTCGCGTCAATAGATTTTAGATTCGTTTCACAAAACAATCTTTTCTGTCAAATACTTATGTTTAAATTAATGGGGTAATTTTGTATTTTATTTTTTACCCCATTTGTTCTCTTTCAACAAGTATTAAAAATACTACTTCACTTCTGCTGGAGGAAACTTATCAATTTTACCTTTCTTGACCGCAACCACTACATCGTAAGTAGAACAATAAGAAAAGGTAACGTTATTTTTCTTGTTAAAAAGATTAACAACCATACCCGCACCACCTGGTTGAATCCCGATTGGTTCTAAATCTCCAAAGAAAAAACGACGCATTGCATCAGCACTACCAAACTGTCCTTTATTTTTGGTAATCATATCAATGTGCTGCTGAGGAGTCATTCCGGTTGCATCTTTCATTTCTTGAGCGGATGCTGTTGTCAAATTAGAATTAACAACTTTTGCGGGTACATCACAAGCAAATAACATACCGGATAAAGTCAAGATCGTGAAAATTGAAGTTGGTTTAATCATTAGCTATTTTGAATTACTCCTTTAATTTTTGACCGCTGCAACATTATTCAAGAGGAATATAGGCTTAAAGATTCACAGAGCAATATGATTGAAATCAATTTTCGAGAACAAGTTTATATAAATTAATATTTCTTCATCAAAACACTGATTTATATCAGAATTACTGACGAAATATGATTTTCCCTTTAAGACGTGTCATAATACCCTCGCGTTGTAATTGGGAAAGTACGCGAGATAATGCTTCTGGAGTGATACCGATGCTACTGGCAATATCTTTCAAGGGTTGTTCTAGATCGAGAGTTTTTTGATCGGGAGGAGTCATTACCCGCAAATAATGCATAACGCGATCGCGAGCTGAACGAATTCCTCGCACTTCTAATAGCAGTTTTGTCTGGTGCAATCGTCGTGCTAATTGTTCGGTAAAATTTATAGATAAATCAGCATTTGACTTCAAAGCATCTAAAAATAACTGCTTCGGGAAAGAAATTACCCTCGTTGAACTTTTTGCGATCGCGCTACACACATATATATGGTTAAATAATGCAACTTCCGCAAAATATTCTCCTGGTTTGACTGCATAATGATTAACAGTTGTCCCATCATCTATATAATGAATTAACTTGATACAACCGCGATCAACAATAAAAATAGCATTAGCAACTTCATTCTGATAAAAAAGTATTTCACCATCTGCTAAATCATGAACAGTCATAGCATCAATTAGATTTTCTGGCAAATCTTTCGTTTTAAAGCTACTCATGACCATGTATTTTTATTAAGAAAAGCATAATTTTTTAATTCCATTGTTAGAGTCCTGGTGTTTGACAAAAACAATTATTAAGCTTTTTCCAAATAATTAAATTAATTTAAGTTGAGAATCAGTTTAGAATTTCTGTTAATAAGACTTAGAATGTTGTAAATTATGCAGAAAGTTTTACCTGGAATCTTCTAAATTATCCTTGTGGAACGCGAAAATTAATTATATTTACAGGAATGGCCGCAATTGTCACAAGACCGAGGGAACGGTGCGTGACACATAAACCATTATATTGCGTTAGAAATCAAGCGAAGTGTCACAGCACCCTACGACCAAAATATGCCAGTTGCGGCCATTCCTAATTTACAAGAAATAAAGATAGATAAAGCTAAATGATTATTTTAGTAATGGGTGTTTCAGGTTCCGGTAAAACTACCGTCGGTGAGAAATTGGCGGAATCTTTAGGTTGGGAATTCCGCGATGCTGACGATTTTCATCCTCAGAAAAATATTGAGAAAATGCACAACGGTATTGCTTTGGATGATGCGGATAGATTACCTTGGCTGCACAATATTCAAGATGCAATTAAACAATGCTTGTCAGAAAATAAAGATTTAGTTTTAACCTGTTCGGCTTTGAAAGAAAATTACCGTCAGATGATTTTACTAGACAAAGAATCTGTAAAATTAGTTTACCTCAAAGGTGATTTTGAATTGATTCAAGAACGCCTGAAAGAGCGGTCAAATCACTTCATGAGTGAACAACTTCTTAAAAGTCAATTTGATATCCTTGAAGAACCTTGCGACGCGATTAAGGTAGATATTTCACAGCCTCTTGAAGCTATTGTGCAAGAAATTATAGATAAATTGTGATAGAAATTCTTCGGTGCGATATTTTAATTTACCCAAAATACCGATGTTGGGTTACGACACGATCATCGTAGATTGACCATTACGTTTAAAATTGATTTTCGTGTCTAACCCAACCTACAAGCTAAACTCAATACTTATTGAGAAAATTTTCTACTTCCAAAGCCGTGGGTTGAGAAGCGATCGCACCGGGTTTTAATGTAGTCAAAGCCCCCGCAGCACTAGCGTAAGCGATAATCTTTTTCACGACTTCGGGATCTGTTAAATTTTGTACGCCATAATTTAACAGTTGGTGAACGAAACCAGCAACAAAACTATCCCCGGCACCAGTTGTATCAACTACGGGTACGGAAAAAGCAGGTAATTTATCTTCGTTTTCACCCAGACAATAAGCACAACCTTTGTCGCCATCCGTGACTAATACGCCTTCCACAGAGTTGAGTCGGTAAGTAATTGCCCCAGCATCATGAGTATTAAATAATAACTCAGCTTCTTCTTTAGCAAGTTTGAGAAAATCTACTTTTTTGATTAATTCGCGAATTTGATCGGGAGCAGCATCGGGATTAGTCCAGAATACATCGCGCCAGTTGACATCGAGCAAAATTTTCACGTCGTATTGGGAAGCTAATTCTAAAGCGCGGTTAACTGCTGCACCACTATCGGGATAAGCCAATTCCAAAGTTCCGACGACTAAAAAATCTGCTGTAGCAAATAACTTTTCTGGTAATTGAGCAGCCTTGAGACGAGTATCGGCGAATTCGGTGGTGTCGTAATCCTTAAATCCGGCAAAAACGCGATCGCCATTTTGTTTCCGCACAACTAAAACTTGGCGAGTTGGTGCTTCGGGATGACGCTGCACCCCGGCTGTATCTACTCCAATTTCCTGTAAAAGTGCCTGTAAGTTATTACCAGCTTCGTCTTCACCGACTGCACCAATAAATGCACTGGGCGTTCCTAACTTTACTAAAGCACAGGCAACATTAGCTGGTGCGCCCCCTGGATAAGCCGTCCACGACTCAACTTCACTAAGCGATCGCCCTAACTGGTCGGCGAGCATATCGTATAATATCTCACCCAAACATAAAACACGGGGATTACTCATTTCATTTAATTTTTAAACTTAAATTCTGTATGAAACCTACAATAATATTTACCATTCATTTGGCAATCGTTCATACAATTAAATAGCAAGATTCATTCATAATTGTTTTCTATTGCTCTTGTACCAAGGCTTTTTTTGAGGCAATCGCTTTATTTTTATTTGTTATATATAGTTAAAATAAATACTTATATAAAATACTGTATCGCTGTCTACCCAACTCATAAAGAAAATATAGACAATCGTATTGCATTAAACACTTGAAACGCCTACCTTTCAGACAATCTTCTACAATGGGAAAGAGCAATTAAGTACATTTACCACTAATCGGGAGGATGATTTGAAAATGGCTGGTGGCGAGTCTCAGACCCCTGTTAGTCTGTCAGACCGAGAACTGCAAATTATCGACTTAGTGGCCACTGGCTTAACTAACCAATTAATTGCAGTAAAGCTGGAGATCAGTAAGCGTACTGTTGATAACCATATCAGCAATATTCTTACAAAGACTGGAACTGAAAACCGAGTAGCTCTTGTCCGTTGGGCTTTGCACTGGGGTAAGGTCTGTTTGAATGATGTGAATTGCTGTCCTATTCCCCCTCGGCAGGATTAAACAGCGTTACAACGGTTATTTGTGAGTCTTAATTGATTGCTGCTAGTTATTCTCCTCACGCTTCACTTATTTTATGCTTATTTTTTCGACGCGAAATTACAGGGTATTGGTCTACGCATATTGCTAGCAGCAATCAATCCCCGTCCGACTAGCAACGGACGGGTACACTTTCATCTTTCATTGATTTTACTTAAAATAAAATTTAGTTAAAAATTAGTTAAAAAAATAGTCAAAAAATCAAATCGCAAAATATTATTTCTTCTTAATACTCCCTACTCCCTATTCCCTACTCCCTTTAACTTAATATAGATTTAATAATCAATAAAAATTAGCAATAGTTTCTCATAATTCCTTTTGCAAAAGGTTACATTGATAATAGAATATATTTTGCCTAACCAGGTGGGGGAGCAATGTTGCGATGAATACCTTAACTTTTGCCGAAGGTAGCGACCTATCCTTTGATTTTTTTAATTTGGATTTGGTTTCACCCTCTCCCACACAAGATGCGGATTTACTCGATCGGCTATCCTTTGTTCCTGGGTTAAAAGAAATTTTGATGCTGCGTCAGGTTCACGCTTTAGAACACGCTACAGTATGGATTTTAAGCGAATCGCATTCAGCAGTAAATAAAAAAAACAGCCTCAAAAATGTTAATATTGATAATCAGCTTTACAGTGGTTTATCTACTGAAGTTGGATTTTTTCTTTATGGTGAAGTCAACATTAGCGACTTGCGACGCGCTGTAAACCTTGCTCTCCAAAGACTCACCACTGGGGAATGGGATTTAGCCGTACATCCTCGCTGCGGTACCAATGCATCAGTTGGAATGTTATTAACAGCAGGATTGGCTGTAGGAATGCATTTACTATTACCGCGAGGACCAATTGAGCAGTTAATTGGTTTAAGTTTAGCCACAACAACCGCAACCGAACTGACTCCCGATGTCGGCGCTTTTTTTCAACGTCATATTACCACTGCAATTCCTTTTAACCTCGCAATTGAAAATATTACCCACCAGTATGATGCAATGGGACGCAAAGCTTATTTTATAAAAGTTCAATGGAAATAAGGTATTGGGTAATTGGTAATTGGTAATTGGGAGTAATAAGTAGTAAATAAGTTATTTTTCCCCCCATCCCCCCATCTCCTTGTCTCCCCCTCCCCCCATCCTCTTGTCTCCTATCTTAAGTGGTATTCATAGCTACAAAAAAATAACCATTTTAATGATGTTTTCTAAGTCGAAGGAAGGATGAAGCTAATTCTTCTGTTAGTGACACTAGGAAAGGAATTTAAAACGATAGGATCTTTATGGCAGCGACATTTACCGATACTCAACGTCAAGCGATCGCAATGAAGTTAGCAGATATGAAAGTGCTGCAAAACCAGATGGTTGCTAGCGAGCAGAAATTAATCTCGGCTATAACCGATCAAGATATTACCAAGCGCATACAAGATATGCTCAAGGATGACCAAGAAAGCTTGGGAACTATTGAAGCAGCGATCGCTAAATTTGGGACTTCATCCGAACCCCAAGAGAAAGTAAAAAGTTTCGCTCAAACTGTTGACAAAATGATGGGTGGTAGCGAATTACAACTTTATGAAAAAGCATTGCAGCATGAAGGAATGAAGCATCAGTTAGTAATGACTGGTCTGCTCGTACACAAATGCGCTCAAGCTGCTGGAGACGATTGGGAAGAAGCAATTGACCCCATCAACAAGGTTAATTTCAAAAATCGCGCTCACCAAGAACAGTTAAAAGCAATTATTTACGCTTTAGGTACTCGCGAATTAGTTGGTAAAGAACCCGATACCAGCATTTGGGCTGGTGTTGAAGATGGAATCGCTGCTGCGAAGGGTTTGTTTAGCGGTCTGACCAGCTAAGACTTTTGTTACAAATTTAAGAGCGATTAACTAATACCGTTTTGTATAAAGATGCGCTTAGTTCAGCCTACGCAGGTAGACTTTGTAATATTAGCCCCAGCCTTCTAGGCTGCGGGCGTTTTGGCTTTATAAGTTACTATTATTTCAACTTAAAATTATCAAATTTAATTACTTTGTCTCCAGGTTTAGTAGTATCAAAATAATAACTACTTACCTCACCATTACCTGTATCTAGAATACTAAATACGGTGATTTCATTACTTGCAATATAAGGTGTAGATTTACCATCTTCACCAGTTAATGGTTTAATTGATGGCATTATCGGTTCTAAACCATTGGGGTCGCCGACTTGAATATATTTCTCTTTATAACCTTGTGGTACGTTGCGTTTTTTATCACCCACATAAGCACCGTAATTATTACCAACATTTGATGATTCTAAAAAATGCATTCCCGATGGACTGCGGAAACGATTCCATAAATGAGAATGACCGTAAAATACTAGCTGTACCTTATTCTTTTCTAATAAAGGCACAATATCCCGAATTAAATAATCTTTTTCAATAGGATATTCGTAACGTATAGCTGTTATCTTGCCGCTATCATCTTTTTCAATTGTTTGCACGGGATTTGTATAAGCCGGAACAATATTTTCTCCTAAAGAATGAACCGGATGATGGAACATCACAATTTTGTATTTTGCTTGTTGAAATTCCGGACTATTCAGTTCTTCAACAAGCCAATTATATTGAGCGCTACCTGGATCGATTGGTTCAAACAGATGCTGTCCGTAACCCCAGTTTTCTGGTTTATCAAAATCGGCTGCTCTTTCACGGTATTTACCTTTTGCATCCGGATCTAAATTAGGAACTCGCCAAATATTTGTAGCATAAAGTACTACTAAACGCACATCACCAAAAGTTGTTGCATAGTACTTTTCTCCGCCAGTTTTACTCTCAGGTAAACTAAAAATTTCTTCATAAGTATCGGTATTAAAAGAATTAGCCGACAAAGCAGATTCACCATACAAATTTTTAGCTACAGCGCGGGGAATTGTATCATTATATTCACCACCCAAACTATCGCTTTTACCTCTTCTTCCCATTACTTCATGATTGCCGATCGCAGTAAAAAGAGGGGCATTTTGAATAATTTCGCCGCCAGTATAAGCTGTTTTGACTCCATTCTCTATTTCATAACTAGCGCGACCTTGTAAAGCCGGGAAAAATGCACCACCACGATTATCATCAAACCATTCGCTAGCGCGGTCTGAGATATTAACCAAATCCCCAGCCATAAATACCGCATCAATATTTCCGGCCGTTTCCTTTGCTTTTTGTAAATTCGCTGCGGTCATTGGTTTGAGTTGATGGTCGGAAGTAAGCAGAATTTTTAAAGGTTTACCCGATTCAGGTGCAGGTGTAAGGTTATATATCTTACTTTTTGCATCCCCACCATTTTCCGGTTTGCTAGTTACTTGATAGTCAATTTTGTTACCGGAAGTTAATCCAGTAATTTCTGCTTCATGTCGCCAAATGTCGCGCTGAACTGGTTTTTGGTAAACTTGTTTATCTTCGGTTTGATTTCCAACGCGAGATTGTTGGTCTTCTCTGGTATGACTTAACTTAATAGTTGTAGCATCGGTAGTTTGCTTGAGATTTTCACCGTAAGCAACCGTATTCTTCTCCCCAGGAAACTCCGAAAACCACACAACTCGAACTGAATTTTCAGTGGGTAATTGCAGAAAAGGTTCAGTCAGCAGAGTTGAAGCTTCAGCAACAGGTTGTGAATTGGGTAAGCATCCATATATTAAAGTAAGACACAAAACACATAGGAATAAAGATACTAACGGTGCGGGACGATTTTTAAAACGTCTAAACATGATTAATTTCCATTTATCTATAGTTTTGTAGAAACAATCAACTGATAATTGTTTCCTACAAATGTAGTCTATATGACAAAAATTCATGGAAAATTTGCTCGCAATAGTCAAAGTTTCTTGCAATGCGAAAGCTAATTTCGCAAAAATATCACTGTAATTACCAATTAACAATTGTCAAACTTGTTACCTTTGTTAATTCATTATCGGCAGTTACTAAACTAGCTCCAACTTGAAGTGCAGTTGAAGCAATAATTGCATCTGGGAGTTTTACTCGATATTGTAACCGAATTTGAATAATCTGTTCGATGAATAAATCGTTACTTGCTGCTAAATCAATTACTTCTACACGCTTGAGAAATTCTTTAAATAAATTGCGATCGCTTTCACTCAACCCAGAAAACGCTAAAAATTCGATTTGACTGATGATAGAAATTCCCACCCATTCAGCATTTTGCAATAATGTCACTAATGCTGGAGAACCTTTTAATAAAGCAACTATGGCATTTGTGTCCAGTAGATAACGTTTACCACTCATTGCGTAATATCCTTGTTTGGGTAACACTATCACCTTCCCAGCTTAAACGTCCCGCTAAATCGGAAAAATCGTAAGATTTCCCATGGTAAGTATCTGGGGTACTGGGGTTGACAACGACAACTACATCAACAGTACCAGATGACAATTCGGTGGGGATATCAAGGTGTAAATTACCAGAATTATCAATAACTGCCGCTAGTTTTATAACTTTCATTTTCTAAGACTTTATATTTATCACTATTATAATAAATTTGCTGTCTAGCTTATATCCCAGCTTTAAAAAGACTGGGTTTTACGCTGCTTGAATTTAGATAAGTGGCAACAAGTTAACACTCACTCAAACGCAACTTGCAAAGGTTTTGTTGGTAGCATTCTCGGTTCTGGTAATGGTTTATTCTCTTCTCTCAACATCTCTATGCTGAAACCTTTACCCCAAGACTTGGATCAATAATCTTCAGTATTCTCATTAATAAGTAGGGATTCCAGCTTTTGAGTTAAATCTATATAATCATTCCAGTATCTATGTGCAATATCTCCCGAAGATTTCTCATCTACCTGATTTTGTTGGTAATCATAGACAAATTTAACAATATTTAATAGATTTTTTCGCTGACAAAGAGTCAATTTGATAAAATAACCAAATAAATCTATATGTGTGCCTGTAGACATAATATTACTCAAAATTTTATTCAGATCAAAAAAAGTTAATGGATTTAGATAAATTTTGAAATTAAGTTGATTTAAGAATGAAACTAAGGGTATATAGTATTGTTTTTCAATTATTTTATAGCTATTCTCTTTCTGATTATTTTCTAGGGATTCACACACACTCAAAAATTGGAAAATTGTTAATAAATTCTCTTTTTGTTGATTATCTATTTGAGATATTAAAGTCATTAGTTCTATAACTTGTTCTTTATTATCTAAGCGGCTGAAATTCTCTAGTAATTCTTTTCCACCTTTTAAGGTTGCAAAATCTGTTGTTGCTGAATTTGGGGTTGCTGTATCTGCTGAGGTTGAAAAATCATTTTGAAACTGACTACGATCAATGCTAGCGCGATCGCGACTGTTAACAAAATCATCATCAAGCGAGTTTTCTGTTTCTTCGGAGAATAATTCTCCCCAACTGTCGGAGGATGGGACGGTATTGTTTCCTTTTTTTTTTCTGGTAGTTGAACAACTTCTTTAACTTCTTTGATTGGTTCTTGGACATTCGATGCAAAACCTCTCCAAACACCCGCACTATGGAGAATTGTTCGTCTTTCTAAATTTTTCGTAACTACGACTAGGACACCATCAGTTTTTGTACTTCCATCCCAAGCAATCCAATTTTTTGGTAAAGGTTTATTGACTATTTCTTCAGCTAGTTTTTCTAAAGCTTCAGCAGATGTACGCTCTATTTGATATCTATCCTTCGATTCATCTGTATTAATTACTTGATAATTAGCTTGTTTGATATCCTCTATAAATTGATTAATTACATCTAAATCAACTCGAAATTCTTCTAGTTCAAAAAATTCAATCGATTCTTCGATCATTTTAGAGAAAGTTAAATCTTTATTCAAAAAGCTCTGAATTGCACTGTAGGCAATTTTTTTGATAACCGCTTCATTCTCTTCCAAATCTTCAGCAATCCAGACAATAGAGTTTAAAACTCTTCTTCCTAATTTTTCCGAACGTTGAGGTGATTCAATCCCTGTAACTTCCAATAATAGTTTATTATCTTCTTTGTCTCTAAAAAGAAGCAAAGATGGTTTAACTTCATCAATTAAGTCATTAACAATTGTAATTTGCTTGTTACTCCCTTTGATTAATTGATGTTGAATCAAACGAGGTTTTTCTACTGGTTGATGCTCTTGAGTCTCAATTTTACGCCAGTGGATACCTGTTTTACCCAATGCAGAAGTTTTGACATAAATTTCAATATTATTCATAATTTAACCGTCCTTAGTTATAAATTAAAAAAGAGTCTGAGGAATCTCCAACCATTTGTGACCCTGAAGAATCGCAAAGCCATCGTTATTTTTACTGCCGATAGCAAATCTAAACAAAGCGTTATTAAAAGCATTTATTTGTTCTTGAGTTGCCTGGACTATCAGCAATGTTGATTGTAAATTCGTTTGTACCTCTGATACAGTACTTTGCTTTTTATTGACTTCTTGTTTGGCTTGATTATAAGGTGTCTCCCTATCATCAAAAAAGTTAGCCACTTCTCTAAATAACCACCACATTTTATTTCGCTCATTTAATAGCTTTTGTTTCGTTTCAAATTCTTGCTTGACGAACTTTAATCTATCTTTTTCTGTATATAAAGTTGTTTCCAGATTTTCTAATTTTTCTTGTTCTTTTTGCAAAACCTGCTTTTTATTTTCTAGAAATACATTAATCAGAAAAAGCAAAATGTACCGCAGAGGTTGTTCTCCGTCTTTTGGTTGATAGGGAGCATTAATTGGAGTTTTATGATAGTAAAACTTTGTAAAGTTATTTTCATCAGTTTTATAGTGAGAAAATGTTATATTGCCAATAGTTTGTACTGGAGTCACAACCACGGCAATTTTATTAATTAAAGCATCGGATTTAAAGAAATCTAACAATCCACTATAAGCTGTTTTTAAGTGATATAGTAAATTCTCTGCATCTGTACTTGTTTTAGTATAAGCTTCGCATTTTATGGGTGCAAAAATTACTAAGCGGGGTGAATATATCTGAGAAAATGCATCTTTAATTAATTGAGTAATGCGCTGAGAATTATTCTTCTCTTCGTGCCATGTTCCAATTTCACCATGACTAACTCTACCTGTCTTTTTTTGCATTAATGCAGTAGCATCAATTGGAATCACAATAGCATCACATTGGTTTAATTGTTGTTTGATATAATCTTTTTGTTCTGGTGCTGCATCGGGGTTGAAATACTCACCGGAAGGGTCAGTAAACCGCAATCCCATGAATTTTTTACCACCACTTCCAATCTCAAAATAAAAGCCTTGGTCATTCCAAGGATTATCTTTTGGTTGTGTTGGAGTAACTTGTTTTTTTAAACGTGGATCTATATTTTTCAAAATAGATTTACATTCTTCTATCGCTCGTAAGCTATTAGTGTCATCTACCCATGTTTGGAGGTTAGCACGCTCAAATGTTTTATGAAATTCTTCGTGCATTGCTGCTAAGAGGCTCGTTTTACCAATACCTCTTAAAGCAACCATTAAAATTTTCAGTTCTTCAATTTCATTCATAATTTTTTCTACAGATTATTGACCTAGTTATTTATCTTAATTTTATATCTATTGAACAAAATAAAAATATTCCTGTTTATTTACCGTTGTGACTTGATTGACTGCTTGTACCCATTCCTCTTTCATTTGTTTCTCTTGTTCTTTTTGACCAAAAATCTCAGACCAAATGTTGCCACGATTCTTTCTCAAAAAGCTTTTCCATTCTTTTTGGATATCTTTTTGAAGAATCACATTATCGATGAACTCTTCTACCATTGCGTATACCGCTTCACCTGGTTCACATAATAGTTCTTCTAAAGCTGGTTGGATAGTATTAATTGCTTTTTCATAATCAATTTCTAAAGCCGTAAGAATATCTTCTGCTGTAGTATCTTTAGAAATAGCAAGTGTTTTATCTACTGGTTCTAGCATTTGCCCATATTGTCCGGCTATGGGACTAATATTAGTAAGTCCATCTAAGTGATGGCGAATTCGAGGAAGAATTAAACCACGGTAGGATAGCTGAAAATTCCCTAACACTTGAAAACCAGCTTTTAATTTGACTGATTTTTCAGGGATAAAATTAACTATTTCCGTGAAAAAGCACGAACCTTCTGTGTCCGATAAATTATTTAATTTGCCCTTTGACTTGAAAATATCAACAACTTTATTCTTAACTGATTCAACTTTACGTATTAAACTTTGATCTAGGGATAAAAACTTATGAGATATTAACACCCTTAATTCATCTTGATAATCTGGATAAACCCTAAATGCACTACTCATCATAATACGAGTATTAATTTTTTCCAGAGCATTTTCAGATGAGAGTATACCTTTATCCTGTTCGCAGCTTTCAATTGCAGCAATTACTCCTTCATGTAGTTCCTCATCAGGTATTTGACGTTGATACCAAAGTTCTGTTCTCAGTTCCTGAAGACTTAAGGTAATATCCCTCCACCAACCACCATCATGATTTCCAAATAACTCGCTAAAAAGTTCTTCGGTTTCTAAATAATCATCTTCTGAACCTTGAGGCAAAATTATTTTGGCTTTATTTAGTGCAACATTAACAGATTCGTAAATTTTAACTAAACGTTGTTGACATACACTTGAATATTTGTTGTCAAATTCACTTATTTGATTGGTTAAATAATCTAAAATAGCTTCTAATAATTGATTTGTTGCTTCATTATCCGAGCAATTAGTAATTAAACATTTCTCTACTAAGATATATTTTTCTCTAATTGTCTCTAACAAATCATGGCAATTTTTAACATTATCACCATTGCTAGAATTAAGACTAGTTTGATTTAATACTAGAAATGACCACAAATTAATTGGTAATTCAAATAAGGCTGAACGTGCAGCATCATATAGCTTAACATCTACATCTGCCCAGTAATCACCTGAAGATTTGGGCATTCTTACAAATAAAACAAAATCAATATCTTTTCCTAATGCTTGAATGAGTCTATTCTCGTCCCCAAGACCTGTATCACCTAATCCGGGCATATCAACTAAAGCAATTTTACCAACATTGGTATTCGGAAATGTACAGCTAATCTTCACTTCTTTGACTGCTAAATAATTAAATAAAATTCTTTGACCATCGGTCGTATCTTGTGCTGTATATTCCCGTATTTGGTGCTTCTGAATAACTTTTGGAGAAGCTTCTTTAAAAAGATGACGATATTGCTCAAACTGGGAATGATATCGCTTTAAATGCTCATACATTGCTCCTGGTTCTGCATAACCAGGAATATTTTGAGGTAATTGTGGCAAGGGTGTATTTGCGAATTCCTCTACAGTTAGAGGTTTTGCGCTTAAATGAAGCTTTTCATAGTAAGGAATGATAACTTCGTCGAGAAACGATCGCTCTGTATGAAACCACACCTCACCATAAGTATCTACGTTTGATCTGTGACGAATCGTACTACGCACCCCCGTACAATGCTGGCGATCACCATCGGGTATTTCTGCGGTACTTAATCCTGTTAAACTTTGCAGAAGACGGCTTTTTCCCTGTCTTGCACGCCCAATTACACCAATATTAAGGGTATCGCGGGAAAAACGGTTTTTCAGTCGAGTTAAAGCTTCTAACTCAGAAGCGATCGCTAACTGAATGTGAGAAAAATCAATTTCCTTGAGTTTTCCAATCACGTTCACATCTCCAATTCGGCTGGAAAGATAATCACGACGCTCCTTAAGTCGTTGTAAAGCAGCAGATAGGGTTTTTAAATTTCCTTCGACCCCTTCTATTTTATGAGCCAGGGGTTTACGCTTTTCGATAATATTCGCGATGCGTGTCGTTACGTCCATTGGAAATCATTCTGAAAGTGTCATAACAGGTAGTATAACTTTAGTTCGGGTTAAGCAGATTGTAACTCTTTACTCCTAACTCCTCACTCTTTACACCCAAAATCTAAAACCCCAAATTATTTATAATGTGGGTAGAAAAGCAGGTGAAGCTACTTACGCTCTAAATATAACAACGCTACGCTCAAACAATGTGAAATCATCACTTCATTATTCAGCAATGCTGTTTTTTATACTAATCATTTCCAGTTTCCAATACCATTCGCGGAATCAATAATTCCTCATTCAATTCACCAATTCCTAAAAAAAGTCTTTGTTCGTTGTAAACTCTTAATATTTCCGATACTTGGCTATCTACGGAAATTTTCTGACCTTGACACCATCTACGCGCCTCTGTTTCAGGTAAAGTTATTTCAGAAAGCTGCTGTAAAGGTACATCGGCAGCTATTGGTTGAAATCCCGCTTCTAACTCTGCTTCCAATTCAGTAAAATTAAAACTATCTGTTAAATTAAAACCGCTACTAACGGTACGTTGCAAAGCTGCAAGAGTTCCCCCCGTTTCTAATACAGCACCCAAATCACGGGCGATCGCTCTTATATAAGTTCCCCCACCGCAGGCTATACTTACATCTAATTCGGGGAATTCACCTATTCGCCAATCTAAAATATCTATATTAAATACTTCCACATTCCGCACTGGTGCTTCAATTTTCTCACCTTTGCGGGCTAAATCGTAAAGTCGTTTTCCATCAACTTGAATCGCGCTATAATTCGGAGGGATTTGCTCAATTTTACCTTGAAACTGCATCAGTGCTGTTTTCACGGTTGCCAAATCCAACTCAGTTGCAGACTTTTGACTAATAACTTCCCCTTGTAAATCATCAGTCGTAGTTTGCACCCCCAAGCGAATCGTAGCCTTGTAAGCTTTGTCAGTAGGAAGAAATTGTAACAACCGAGTTGCCTTACCAATGGCGATCGGTAAAACACCCGTAGCGGCTGGATCTAAAGTTCCCGCGTGTCCGATTCGCTTGATACGCAAGAGTTTGCGGGTTTTTGCCACGCAATCATGAGAAGTCCAATCAAAGGGTTTATTGAGATTTAAGAAACCAAACACGAATCAATTATCAATTAACAATAATCAATTATCACCCAACCCAAGGTGCGAATGTATTTGTTCATTGATAATTAATTTTTCATTGACTACTATTTATTGCTCGTGCAACCTCAGTGGTAGTTAAGTTCTCAATCAGACTTAAATGCATAGAGTTTGTAGAAATAGTTTTCGCGTAAGCTGCGGTGAGATAAGGCTTATATTGGGAATTTCCGGATACATAGCTCTGGAAAAAAGGTAAACTTAGAAGTTTGATGTAACTCTGTGCTTGCTTGGGATTGTCTCCAATCAATTTTGAGGGTAATCCAACGACTTCCGAACTACTTTGTCCATCACCTATAGCAGAAAAGTGAGTTGCACTCTCCATTTGGACGAGATATTTTTGAGGATTTGCCATCCAAGAGAAAGGTAAAATTTGTTCGTATAAAGCCGGTGCAATGGTATCTTCACTGCTTGTTACCATCATTACCGGAGTTTTTATTTCACTCAAACCAGCTTTACCAAAAATGCTGCTGGTAATTGGATTAACTGCGATCACAGCTTTTATTCTGGAATCGTATAGGTTATATTGCGTAACTGGCTGCTTTACTTGTAGTTCCCGGACTCGACATTGCAGAAGTAAGGAGATATTCCAGGTTTGTTTTAATGTCTCTTGGTTGCAGTCTTTGTCTATTGTCTCTAAGCTAATTTTTGCCCCAGCTAAAGCTAAAGCTGTATAACCACCGAAAGATTGTCCAAATACTCCGACTTGCTGTAAATCTAAACGTTTTTGAAAACGGGAATCGGTTTTATTGAGTTTCTCTAATTCATCGAGGATAAACTTAACGTCCATTGGACGGTTGATAAATTCTTCGGGTTGTGCAACTTCGGAAGCGCTTCCATTTAATAAAGATTTTATTTGCTTGGTGTCGCTACCCGGATGATTGGGAACAACTACAGCAAATCCGTATGTAGTTAAATAATTGGCTAAATATCTAAAATTGCTGCTATCGGTACCTATACCGTGAGAAATCACGATAACTGGTACGGAAGAGCTAATATTAGGCATATAAACGTCAGTTGTCAGCAATCTGCCGCGAATAACGTCAAAAAACTTCAGGGTTTGCTTTTTAGCAATAAACTTGCCCCGACGATTTAATGTAGGTAAATTATTCACGTTGACTGCTGTTTGAGTAATTGCAGCTTCCGTATCAGACTTAGCAGAAACTACTGCAACAGCCTTATTAGTTTCATTTACGAGCCTTTCTAACTCTGCCGATATTTGCAAAGTTCGCGCTAAATCGATGTTTATGCTGGAGCTAGGATACAAACGCAATATATTTAATAGCGTTAAACCTCCGGGTTGGTCAGCAGCTAAAATTAAAGCCGAACGTAAAGCATGAAATCCCGGTTCACTTTCACCGGATTTAGTTCTAATTACTTCTCCCAACCGTCGCAACATGATTTCACCTTGCGATGTATAAAGAAACTGCGAAACCGCTACAGGATGGACTTTTATCTGACTTATTAAAAGTCGTCGCAACTCAGCAGTTTGTTCGGGTTTCAAATATTGTGCATACACTGCTAAATCTTCAGTCATTTCGCCATTTTCGGCAAATTTTTCTAAAGCAGTTATGGAAATAGAACGTTGAAAAGCTGAATAAGATGCATAAATTCGCTCCGCAGTCTGAGCATAATTACTGATACCAAAAACAGATACCAGTACAGATAGAACCAACAACAGCCAAGATTTTCTCAGGTTGCCAGTCCATTTACCAAACAAGCTGTTCATCACTCGATAGCGCCAAAAAAAATGTGCTTTAACTAGGCATATTTGGTAGCTCAGACACCCTGGATGGTATTAAATATTAGTTGCCCTACTAATAATCTATTAATTTAACGAAGAAAAATCGGTAGGTAGAATGCTGTTTTAGATTTCAATCGTGTTTAAAAGTAAGTCAAATTACTTACTAACAAACAAATTGAATGATTTTCTTAATGTTCACCATGACATGATAGCAGATAAAATAAACATCTGCTTCAGTAGATAAAATGAAACTTTTAAGTAATGATTAATTTAAGTTTTATTACCAGTAAAAGCACGGTAGAAAATTGAAAATTAATGTGTTTTCCCTAATGCGATCGCCGCAGATCCACATACAACTAAGAACGCTCCAACTATTCCCAGCATTGTCAAATGTTCAGTAGCAATTAAATTTGGAGATATTTCTGATACAAACCAAGATGATAACAATGTTACAACAGGAGCTAAAGCTATTACCGCACTGACTCGCGACGCTTCCCAATGTTCCAATGCTTCGGCAAAAGCTCCGTAAGCAATTAAAGTATTTAAAGCACAAAAAACTAACATTCCGCTCTGCAATAAATTCAGTGTAAAAATTGATTTAGGAGTAGCAACTATGGTGAATAATAAAGCACATCCGCCATAAATAATAAGCATGATATGAGCAGAAGATAAAGTTTGCAAAAGCTGTTTTTGAGCTAAAGCATAAATAGACCAAGTAATAGCAGCTAGTACAATTAAACCACTACCAAACAGATAGGTTGATTGTGCGGAAATCAAATTAGATAATTGTTCGTTAAAGAATAAAATAAAGCCCACAGTAAGAATACTGATACCAATCCACTGGAATAAGGTATAGCGTTCTTTAAAAATTACCAAACCTCCCAAACCCATTAGTATGGGGGCTAACTGGATTAAAACTTCAGCGTTTGCAGGGGTGGTAATAGCTAAACCTTGGACAAATAAGATGTAGTTGATCGCGAGAAAGATAGTTGCAATCAATACCAGCTTCGGGGAAGTAGAACGTAATTGTGAAAAAGTTGGTAAATTGCCGCGCAATTTTAAATAACCACCTAGCAAACAAAAAGACCCCACAAAGCGAAACCAAGTTAGGGTATATGCATCTAAGCCCTGTAACACGATCGATAAGGAAATCGGTAAAATACCCCACAAGATAACCGTCAGTAAGGATAATGCTAGACCTAATTGCCAGCGTCCGGAAGTTTGATGCATCTATTAATTTTAGATTTTAGATTTTGGATTGGAAAGTTGTAGGGTGCTGTGATGGTTACGACAATTTATCATATGTAACGAGATAACTTGAATATACCGTCACGCACCAACTAGTTGATAATGGTGCATTACGCAAAGTATAAATGCTATACGGTAAATTAAAGTTTTTAGCGTCACGCACCAACTAGAACTGCTCGCTGTTGAAAAAGAAGCTTTAATCAAAACTTTTGTAAAATTGTATAATTATTAACAGAATATTTTCTTTCACTTCTAATTCTCAACTATATTAAAATACATCTACCAATTCAGGCTATTGTAACCGTACCGTGATTAGGAGACTTTTACATAATTTCCGTGCTGCATTTTTAAATAATCAACCGGGTACTCTATCCCACAGGAATGAAACCAAGCTTACCCAAGCAGATAATACTCGTAATTCTATTCAAGATTCGACTCCTACTAGCTGGTTGCGAACAATTTTTGTTACCAGTTTGGGTGTTACTGTTTTGGTATTGTTAGCACGGGAATTGAAATGGTTGCAGCGGTGGGAGTTGCGTGCTTATGACCAAATGATGCTTTTGCGTCCATCACAACCACCAGATAAGCGAATTTTATTAGTAACTGTTAC
Organism: Rivularia sp. UHCC 0363; assembly: GCF_034931125.1. Classification (NCBI taxonomy): domain Bacteria; kingdom Bacillati; phylum Cyanobacteriota; class Cyanophyceae; order Nostocales; family Rivulariaceae; genus Rivularia; species Rivularia sp. UHCC 0363. The sequence continues at coordinate 32,822 of NZ_JAYGHM010000013.1, forward strand.
TGAAGAAGATTTACAACAGCAAAAAAATCAGCTTTCTGATGAGACGATTAATCAACTATTAAAAAAAATTCAATCTTATCAACCGCGTGTTATTGGTTTACACACTAGTTTATATATTAGAAATCTGCAAAACACTAATTTAGCAGTAGGAATACGTAAAGATAATATTATTGCTGCTTGTGTCTTTGAAGGTATAGACAAAACAGTAACAGAAATACCACCACCACCAAATTTTGCTGAAGATAATATAGGTTTTAATGACTTAGTTACCGATCGCGATAATGTCGTTCGTCGCGGTTTATTGTTTCAAACACCTTTCCCACATAGCAAATGCAATACTCCTTTTTCTTTTGCTAGCAGACTTGCGGTAGATTATCTAGATAAACAAAAAATTTACCTCGAATTTAGTAAAAAAGATGGGTTTTATCTTGGTCAAGTCTTTTTCAATCGCTTGCAAAAAAAATCGGGTGGATATATAGATCTTGATAGTGACGGTTCTCAAATTTTAATTAATTACCGCAATCCGCGTAATATTGCCGATACTGTAACTTTAACGCAGGTTTTAACGGATAAAGTAAATCCTAATTCAATTAAAGACCGTTTGGTAATTATTGGTACTAGCGCTCGCAGTATCGACCGTGGAGTACTTACTCCTTATAGTATCTCCGAAGAACGAACAGCAACAGTGTCTCCGGTATTTATTCACGCACAGATAGCGAGTCAACTCATAAGTACGGTGTTAGATGGCAGACCGATAATCTGGTATTTTCCCGAATGGTTGGAAATCGTGTGGATAGGTGGCTGGTCTTTATTTGGTGGCTTTTTGGCGTGGAAAGTGCGAAGACCTGTATTTTTATTAATAATATCCGGTATAGCCGTAGCTGGCTTAGTGGGGATTTGTGATGCGCTGATTGTACAAGCTGGTTGGGTTCCCGTTGTACCTCCCGCTCTCGCTTTAGTTTTTACTAGCATCGGCGTATTAGGTTATACGAGTTATCAGATGCAATTACAGACAAAAGTAATTATTTTAGAAGTTGAAAAACAAAAAGTTGCCATAGAAGAATTAAATACACTTTTAAACGAAACTATCGGTGTTCAAGACGCACCTCGAAAAAAAAATGCAGTTTCTTCTCCAGCTTTTTCTTCCTTACTCAGCAATCGCTATAAAGTTACCAGAGTTCTCGCTCAAGGTGGCTTTGGCTGCACTTATTTAGCTAAAGATACCCAACGTCCCGGTTTACCAACTTGTGTGGTTAAACAATTAATGCCAGCGAGAAGAGATACTAGATTTTTACAAGTTGCCAGAAGATTGTTTGACTCAGAAGCAGAAATTCTAGAGCTTTTAGGACAACATTCTCAAATACCAGAATTATACGCATTTTTTGAACAAGAACAAGAATTTTATTTAGTACAGCAATTTATTCCCGGACATCCTTTAACCGAAGAATTGCCTCCTCATCGAGATATCAAAGATGAAAATTATGTTGTGGATATGCTCAAAGAACTATTAGAAGTTGTGGCATTTATACACCAAAGACAGGTAATTCATCGGGATATAAAACCGGCAAATATTATTAGATGTAACCAAGATAATCGCCTGGTGCTGATTGATTTTGGTGCGGTGAAACTAATGCAGCCGCAATCAAAAGAACAAACCGAATTAGCCACCATATCCATTGGTACGCGGGGATATACACCACCAGAGCAATTTGCCGGACACCCCCGTTTAAGCAGCGATATTTATGCTTTAGGAATGATTGCGATCCAAGCACTAACAGGATTGCTTCCCCATGAACTGCAACCGAATCCTCATACAGATAGCTTAGAATGGCGCGAATGGGCGCAAGTTAGCGATAAACTAGCAGCAATATTAGATAAAATGGTGCGTTATCATGCTTCGGAACGGTATAAATCGGCTGTGGAAGCACTCGAAGATTTTAAGTCAATTGATAATTGATAATTGTTCATTGTTTATTCTATGTCTAACCGTACATACGCAATTTTAGGAACTGGTGCATTAGGGGGATTCTATGGTGCTAAGCTGCAAAAAGCTGGTATGAACGTCCACTTTTTACTGCATCGAGATTATCAACAGGTTTGTTCTCATGGTTTGATTATTGAATCAAAAGATGGTGACTTTAACCTCCCCCAAGTTAATGCTTACGATGACGTAAAAAATATGCCTAAATGCGATGTAGTGGTAGTTGCACTCAAAACGACGCAAAACCATTTATTGTCAAAAATGTTACCAAGTGTCGTTAAAGAAAATGGCGTGGTTTTGGTATTGCAAAATGGATTCGGGATTGAAGCAGAAATTGCCGAAATTGTTGGTAGCAATATAATTGGTGGATTATGTTTCTTGTGTTCCAACAAAATAGCACCGGGACATATCCATCATTTGGATTATGGTCAAATTAAGTTGGGAGAATATGCAGTCAACTATAATTCGGTAGGAATTACCGATAAAATGCAGTTACTCAAAGAAGATTTTGAAAACGCTGGAATTAGTATTGAATTAACAGAAGATTTGAATCAAGCACGTTGGCAAAAATTAGTATGGAATATTCCTTATAACGGACTTTCCGTAGTTCTTGATGCTACTACAAACGAATTAATGGCAGATATTCATACTCGTAAATTAGTTGAACAATTAATGCAGGAAGTAGCAGTAGCTGCAAAAAGTACGGGAAGAATAATCGATCAAAGCTTTATTCAAATGATGCTCGACTATACGGTCAACATGAAACCGTACCGTACCAGCATGAAAATTGACTACGACGAAAATCGTCCCTTAGAAATAGAAGCAATTTTTGGTAATCCCCTACGAAAAGCCCAAGAAAAAGGGGTTAGTTTACCGCAAATTGAATGTCTGTATACTCTACTCAAATTTTTGGATGCTAGAAAGAGATAGATGTAGAGACGTAAATAGATAAGTTTTACCTGGCGGTTGAAACCGCGTCTACACAGGCGAAACCCGCCTGAGCCGCACTTCGTGAACGGTGAACGCGGGTTAATAATTATAAAACATTTTAGCTTCAGTAGGACTTACGCAAGCCCCCCTTCCCAAGGGGGGTTGGGGGGATCAAAATTCTCTGGAACACTATATTTACCGTTATTGTTGCGTAAGTCCTATTCAGTAATCATTTTTATTTAAACCTTAGTTTGCAACAACCTATAACTAAAAATTAGTAACCAATTCCTAATAGCTCAAAAACAGCATAAACTTTTTGATGGTACTGTAACCAGGGGATTGAAAACGTGGCTAAATTTCTCTTCGTAACGGATTTAGATAACACTTTTGTCGGTGATGATGACGCACTTAAAGAATTATCACAACTATTAAGCCAACATCGTCAGGAACATGGCACTAAAATTGTGTACGCTACAGGGCGATCGCGAGTATTATATCAAGAACTTAAACTTGAAAGAAATTTGATGGAACCGGATGCTTTGGTTTTATCTGTAGGAACAGAAATCTACTTGGATAAAAGCGATACTCCCGATTCTAACTGGTCAAAAAAACTTTCTCAAGGATGGAACCGAGAAGTGGTATTATCTAAAACTGCTGATTTCTCGGAGTTACAACCACAGCCAGATACGGAACAAGGTGATTTTAAAGTCAGCTTTTTCCTCGAACAGGCTGTAGCAACAAAGGTTTTACCGCAATTGGAATCTATGTTGAAAACCAGTGATTTGGATGTCAAATTAATCTACAGCAGTGGTATTGACCTTGACATTGTACCCAGTAACAGCGATAAAGGTCAGGCGATGCAATTTCTCCGCCAAAAGTGGAACTTTGTATCAGAAAGAACGGTTGCTTGCGGAGATTCGGGCAATGATATTGCTTTATTCGCAGTTGGAGAAGAACGAGGTATCCTTGTGGGAAACGCTCGTCCTGAATTAATCCAATGGCATAATGAAAATCCTGCTGACCACCGTTACCTGGCGAAAAGTGAATGTGCAGGTGGAATTATTGAAGGCTTAAAATACTTTGGTTTCTTGTCAACGACCCCACACTAAGTGCGATTCGTTGGTTAGTGAATCACGGTACTCAGTCCGTACATAACTAACCCAATCCCAACTCAATCAGGAGAAACGGATTGAACTCTCGGTCAGATGTAGGTGAAAGCCCTACCAATTAGACTCAAATTTGACTCCTTATCTGCCCACACCGAACAAGCTCGGTTCTTGTAGAGTGAAGCTGGGGACAGGGCGCAACCAGACAACCACTGCGGGTTGACACTGGCGCTAACAGGGAGTTCCTACGGTGAAACTGAGCCTAGAAAAACAACTCAGGGGTAAGCAGGGCGCAATTTTAAAAGCCTGACTTGATTGGAGATATTCCCGCCGCATCTTTAGTGAATAGCGGCAAGAGTTCTGGGAATCCAATAGTTGAATTGGCTACACCTAACGGAACAATCAATCTCTCCGAGGGAACGAAGAAAAACGAGTTGTGGGTCTAGGGGCAGTCGAACCCCAAAGTAGACCAGACGAGCGGATTAATCCCCACAATTCGGGTAGGACAGACCGTAATTGGTCTGAGGTGTTCAAAAATACACAAACTCAAGAAGAGAAAATGATTAGACACAGTTATAAAACTAGTGAATCTTGGATAGAACTACCGTGGAAGAAATTCCGCCGTAATCTATTCCGCCTTCAAAAGCGGGTGTACAAAGCTGTTCAAGTTGGAGACAAGCGGAAAGCACGGTCACTCCAAAAGCTTATTATGAAATCCACCTCGGCTCGATTTCTTGCAATAAGACAAGTAACACAGCTAAACGCTGGTAAGAAAACAGCAGGTATTGATGGCAAAAAGTCCCTCTCATTCGAGAAACGCTTTGCACTTGAAGTAACACTCAAGACCCAGTATAACAACTGGCACCATAGCGGCTTACGGAAAATTCCAATCCTTAAAAAAGATGGAAACACCAGAACGCTAAAAATACCTACCATCGCGGATAGAGCATGGCAATGCCTAGCAAAATACGCACTCGAACCAGCACATGAAGCCACTTTCCACGCTCGGAGTTATGGGTTTAGAACTGGGCGCTCAACACATGACGCTCAGAAGTATATTTTTAGCAACCTAAACTCCGCGAATAGAGGAATAGAGAAACGAGTTATAGAACTCGATATCGAAAAATGCTTCGACCGGATTAATCACTCAGCGATTATGAAAAAAATAATCGCCCCAAAAGGGCTAAAGCTCGGTATCTTCCGATGCTTAAAAGCTGGAGTCAATCCAGAGTTCCCCGAACAAGGGACACCCCAAGGAGGAGTGGTCAGCCCAATATTAGCAAATATCGCACTCAACGGGATTGAAAGTATTCATCGATACAGAGCCAACGGACGAATCAATGAACCATCAATCCGATACGCGGATGACATGGTTATAATACTTCGTCCCGAAGACAACGCGGTAGAAATACTTGAAAGAATCAGCGAGTTTCTCCGCGAACGCGGAATGCAAGTAAGCCAAAAGAAAACCAAAGTAACCGCTACGACAGATGGTTTTGATTTCCTCGGCTGGAACTTTAGGGTTCAAAGCAACGGAAAGTTTAGAAGCACCCCATCAGTGGGTAATTTCAAAGCCTTCCGTAAGAAAGTAAAAGCTATCGTTAACAACTCGAATTATGGTTCTAAGGTAAAAGCTGAGAAATTAGCCCCCTTAGTTAGAGGTTGGAGGAATTACCACCGCTTCTGCAAGATGAATGGTACCAGGAATTCCCTATACCACATTGAAACAAGAGCATTCAAGGTATTCAACAAGGAAACGAAGCATAACCGCTATACCAGCAAACAACTACTGGATAAAGCATTCCCTTCGGTTCCTTACTCCGAAGGAAAACATATCTTAGTCAAAGGAAATAAATCTCCTTTTGACGGAGACTTGACCTACTGGAGCAAACGTAACAGCAAGCTCTACAACAACGAAACCTCTGAAGCCCTTAAGAAGCAAAACCACAGATGTGCATCCTGCGGCTTGAAATTTATTGATGAAGAGCGGATTCACCTGCACCACATCGACAAAAATCACGCCAATTGGAAGAAAAATAACCTCGAAGCAATTCACGAGAGTTGCCATGAATACAAGCACATGAGCAAAAGCGCGAGCTAAGAACATCGGGAGCCGGATGCACCTAAAGGCGCACGTCCGGTTCTAACAGAGAGGTGCTGGGCATAATAGCCCACATCGACTCTACCAGTGACGGGGCATCCAGCCTAAAAACTGGTAGCCCTGAGTTGACCAGACTTTCGTTAGGAGTAAGCGTTTAAGAACCTACCAAGGGATGCGTAGCTAGTTCCTTGCTCTAGAACCGAACAGTTAAACATCTGTACAAGGGTTAAGGAAGTGCTGTGCCGGATAGTACCGACTCCTAACAATGTCGAAGCTAACATTACCGTTGAGGCATTAACAATGCAACAAAATTACGTATTTTTAATTGATACAAACAACCAACAATTAAATCCAGTAACGCCGAAACAGGCGCGTAGGTTATTAGATTTAGGTAAGGCTGCTGTATTTCGGCAATATCCTTTTACTTTGATATTAAAGACTGCAATTGAGAATCCAACAATTAATCCATTGACATTAAAACTTGACCCTGGTAGCAAAGTTACCGGCATTGCTTTACTGGATGGAGAAAATGTTATTTGGTGTGCAGAATTAGAACATAGAGGTTATCAAATAAAAGACGCTTTAATGTCCCGAAGACAATTAAGACGTAGCCGTAGGAATAGAAAAACTCGGTACAGAAAATCACGTTTTGACAATCGAAAACGTAGTGATAACTGGCTACCACCAAGTTTAGAACATAGAATATTAACAACCCAAACTTGGGTTAAACGTTTAATGGGTTATGCTCCAATAACAGAATTATGGATTGAAAAAGCTAAATTCGATATGCATAAAATGCAAAATCCAGAAATATCTGGTATTGAGTATCAGCAAGGAGAACTGCAAGGTTATCAAGTGCGTGAATACTTGCTTGAAAAATGGGGAAGACAATGTACTTATTGCAATAAAAAAGATGTTCCATTGCAGATAGAACATATATACCCAAAGTCCTTTGGAGGTAGTAACCGAGTTGGTAATTTATGTTTAGCCTGTGAAAAATGTAATCTCAAAAAAGGTAATAGACCTGTTGAAGAATTTCTAAAAAATATTCCTAGTTTATTGAAAAAGATTAAAACACAAGCTAATAAACCATTAAAAGATGCTTCCTCTGTAAACGCAACTAGGAATAAATTAGTAAAGACTTTATCTAATTTATTACCCACTAAAACAGCCACAGGGGCGCAAACAAAGTTTAACCGGATTAGGTTAAATCTTGAAAAACAACATTGGATTGATGCCGCTTGTGTTGGCGATATTGATAACTTGAAAATCTTAACTAATCGACCATTAAAAATTAAATGCAATGGTCATGGAACGCGGCAAATGTGTCGTACTGATAAATACGGTTTTCCTATTAGATATGTCCCCAGATTTAAGTTTGTCTTCATGTTTCATACTGGGGATATTGTAAAAGCAGTTGTAACAACAGGTAAAAAAATTGGTGAATATATCGGCAGAATCGCAACAAGAAGTACAGGCAGCTTTAATATATCAACTCGCCAAAAGCTGGTGCAAGGTATTTCTTACAAATATTGTAAAATTATTCACAAAAAAGATGGATATTCTTATGCATTTTGACTCACGGCAGATAAATCTGCTCGTCTCGCAGTTCCTCCGTGGTCTAAAGACACACGGTTTCCCTGCTCCTGGAGGTTTTTAGATGATTAGTTATCTCAAAGGAATCGTTGCTGGTATCCAGAATCCGAGTACCAATCGTCATATTCTCACCTTAGAGGTGAACGGTATCGGGTACGATTTACAAATTCCCGCCCGATTGGCTCAGCAGTTACCGAACTCCGGGGGTGAAGTACAAGTCTTTACCCATTACCAAGTCCGGGAAGAGGTGCCGTTACTTTACGGATTTACTACTCCAGCAGAACGGGATTTGTTTCGTTTTTTAATTAGTGTTAGCGGGATTGGTAGTGCTTTAGCGATCGCTTTGCTGGATACTTTGGAATTACCAGAGTTAGTTCAGTCGATTATCGCTGCTAACGTACAGTTGTTGATTCAAGCTCCCGGTGTAGGCAAGAAAACCGCCGAACGCATCTGTTTGGAGCTAAAAAGCAAATTGATTGATTGGCGCAAAAACGCTGGCTTCTTCGTTGCTACAGGTGGTCCCGCACCCGGAATTTTGGAAGAAGTGCAAATGACATTACTCGCTTTGGGTTACACTGCGAACGAGGTCAGCTATGCTTTACACGTCGTCGGCGAAGATATTGGACTACCCAAAGATGCTTTTGTCGAAGATTGGATCAAACAAGCGATCGCACATCTAAGCAGCACTGAATCAGTTAACAGTTAAGAGTTATAAAATACAAAACCTTTAACCTTTAACCTTTGACCTTTGACCTTATTATTATGAATCCTTATGCTTGGCTAGAGCAATCTTTGGCAACAATTCACCGCGCTGATTGGTACCGTTCGGTGCAGTCTATCCACGGTGGTGCTGGTGCTACGGTGGTTTTGACCAGAAGCGAGGTAATTAATTTTGCCAGCAATGATTATCTAGGTTTGGCAGGGGATGACCGTTTAATTCAGGCTGCAACTACTGCTATTCAAAATTTCGGAACTGGTAGTACTGGTTCAAGATTACTCAGCGGGCATCGGGAATTACACGGTGAATTAGAAACGGCGATCGCATCTCTCAAACAAACGGAGGATGCTTTGGTCTTCAGTTCGGGATATTTAGCAAATTTGGGTGCAATTACTGCTTTAGTTGGTAAACGGGATCTAATTTTATCTGATGAGTACAATCATTCTAGTTTGAAAAATGGGGCAATTCTCAGTGGTGCTGCGGTGATTGAGTATCCCCATTGCAATGTTGCGGTTCTAAAAAGTCGGCTGCAAGAAGTTCGGCAAAGTTATCGACGCTGTTTAATCATCACCGATAGCGTTTTTAGTATGGATGGTGATTTGTGTCCTTTACCAACTCTATTAGATATTGCTGAAGAATTTAGCTGTATGTTGTTAGTGGATGAAGCCCACGCTACTGGGGTTTTGGGAAAAAATGGTGCTGGTTGTGTGGAACATTTTGGCTGTACTTCTCAGCAGTTAATTCAAGTCGGAACTTTGAGTAAAGCTTTGGGTAGTTTGGGTGGTTATGTTGCTGGAAGTCAGAATTTAATAGATTTTTTACGAAATCGCGCTGCTACTTGGATTTATACCACTGCACTTTCACCCGGTGACACTGCTGCGGCTTTGGAAGGAATTAAAATAGTGAAACAAGAACCCACTCGTCGCCATCGATTGTGGGAAAATATAAATTATTTGCAAAACTTAATAGAGCATTTACCACTGAAAATATTACCATCAGAATCAGCGATTATTTGTTTTCAGGTAGCAAGTGCAGCAGAAGCGTTAAAAATCGGCAATTATCTCAAGGAATCGGGAATTTTCGCTCCAGCAATTCGTCCCCCTACAGTTCCTACGAGTCGGATTCGTATTTCTTTAATGGCAACTCATCAGCCAAGTCATATTGAGAAATTGGTAGAAGTGCTGAAGGATTTTGGTTAATACACTCCCTTGTACGGAATTAAACTACAAACTGCTGTAATTAATTTA